>NZ_JABUMQ010000240.1:0-17974 GCF_013336645.1 Myxococcus sp. CA039A
GGCCTACCCAGCGAGAGCGCGCCCAGGGCGAGCAATCCAGCGGCGGACAGCAGCAGCAGGGTGCGGTTCATGTGGTTCCTCGGGGTGTGAGGGCTGACGTGGACGGCACAGTCTCCCGTCCGCTCCCGGGCCGCATCGGTCACCGGGAGGAGGGTCCCCCCGATGACCGATGGAGCGATGTCAGGCGTTGCGGTGGCGGGCGCTGGAGGGTGGAAGTAAACCCAGACGTCTGTCCTTGCGCGGGGGGGCTTGCGCCGGCCTTGGCCACGCGGATCCACCGATTCGCTCCCAGGATTCAAGAAACGAAGCAACTCCGACCTGGGGACCCCGATAATCGGGGAGGTCGGCGTTCGTCCGCCCCGGCATTGGCCGCTGGGACTGTACCGGGTGCCTCGTTCTCAGGGAGAAGTCGTCATGACCACGATTGGCAAGTCCGGTTCGCGTCCCACCACGTCCGTGAAGCCCGAGCCGAAGCCGGAGCCGGTGAAGCAGCCCGCCCAGGCCCAGCGTCCCGACGCGGTGAAGACGGCCGTCGCGCAGCGGATGCAGGACGGCTTCGAGGCGGCCCCGCGCACGGGTTCGGCGTCCCGTCCGGTGCTCTCGGAGATTCGTGGCGAGGGTGCGCCGGTGGGTCCGGGGTCGGCCGTGGGCAAGGCCGTGGCCAAGGTCGGCGAGAAGATCAAGGACGCGGCTGCTGCCGCGGGTCCCCAGGTGAGCACCAACGCCAGTGGCCAGACGGTGGTGGACCTGGGAACGGGGAACAACACCGCGACGGTGTCGCAGGGCAAGGACGGTTCGCTGACCGTCACGTCGGGCAAGGACTCGGTGACGTTGACGGCGGAGCAGGCCAAGGGCGCCATCATCCAGGGCGGCGATGGAAACGACAGCATCACCCTGGACGCGAGCGTCACGCAGGACGTCACGGTGGACGGCGGCGCGGGCAACGACAAGCTGACGGGCGGCGCGGGCAACGACACGCTCATCGGCGGCGCGGGCAACGACGCGGTGTTGGGTGGCGCGGGCACCGACACCGTGTCGGGTGACGACGGCGACGACTACGTCGAGGGTGGCGCGGGCGACGACCTGGTGAACGGTGGCGCGGGTCGTGACGTGCTCTACGGCCTGGACGGCAATGACCTGGTGAACGGCGGCGAGGGCCGCGACTACATCGACGCGGGCGCGGGTGACGACACCGCCACGGGTGGCGCGGGTGACGACCAGGTCATCGGCGGCCGGGGCGATGACTCGCTGAGTGGTGGCGAGGGCAACGACGCGGTGGCGGGTGGCGCGGGCAAGGACACGGTCAACGGCAATGGCGGGACGGACAAGCTCTACGTCGAGGAGGGCGAGGAGAGCGCCGACTCGGCCGGGGACACGCGGACCATCGTCGACATGACGGACGCGGACAAGCGGGGCAGCTCCGTGTCGGTGAAGGGCACTCCGGAGTTCCAGGCGCGCGTGCAGTCGGACCTGGACGCGATGCGCTCGCTGCCGTCGGGTCAGGACCTGCTGCGCTCGCTGGATGACAGCGGAAAGACGACGACCATCTCGGAGACGTCCGGTGGCAACACGGCGTCCGGCACGGCCTTCAACGACGGCTTCTTCAACAAGGACGGCACGCCGGGCAAGGGCACGGACGCGACGGTGAACTACAACACCTCGCGCATCTCCCTGGGCGCTGACGAGTGGATGAACCGTCCTCCGATTGTCGGCCTGTTCCACGAGCTGGTGCACGCGTCCGACATGAACAACGGCACGCTGGCGAACGGTTCGAAGGACGGCACGCGCAACCTGGAGACGTCCGCGGTGGGTCTGCCCGTCGACCTGGACCAGAACCCGGCCACGCCGGACGTGGTGCAGGGTGGCCGCCCCGGTGAGAACGTCCTCCGCGACGACCTGAACCTGCCCACCCGGCCGCACTACTAGCCGCTGCGTAGCAGGTGAGTGCCGCCGGCCGCTCCGCCACAGCGGAGCGTTGCCGGCTGCGTCGCCGCATCCGAGCCGCACGGGCCGCTCCGTCACATCCGCGCGTTGCCGGACGCTTCGTCACATCCGCGCGTTGCCGGCTGCTTCGCCGCCTCCGAGCCGCACGGGCCGCTCCGTCACAGTGGAGCTGTGCCCGGCGTGCGGCTGCACGGAGCCCTGCACCGTCGTACCAGTCAGCCGAAGCTGGTCAGAGAGGACCCGCCAGCAGGTGCTGCCCGTGGTCCCGTCCCTGAGCGGATGATCCGCTCCCGGCTTTCGAGAAGCGACGCAACTCCCACCTAGGAGCCCCGATAATCGGGGAGGTCGGCGTTCGTCCGCCCCGGCATTGGCCGCTGGGACTGTACCGGGTGCCTCGTTCTCAGGGAGAAGTCGTCATGACCACGATTGGAAAGCCCGGTTCGCGCCCCACCACGTACGTCAAGCCCGAGCCGAAGCCGGAGCCGGTGAAGCAGCCCGCCCAGGCCCAGCGTCCCGACGCGGTGAAGACGGCCGTCGCGCAGCGGATGCAGGACGGCTTCGACGCGGCCCCGCGCACGGCGTCCCGCCCGGCGGCGTCCGCGCAGGGCAGCGACTTCGAAGGCGCCCCCCCGAGCACCCCCGGCTCCGCGGTCGGCAAGGCCGTGGCCAACGTCGCCAACAAGATCAAGGACGCGGCGGCGGCCTCCGGTCCCCAGGTGAGCACCAACGCCAGTGGCCAGACGGTGGTGGACCTGGGAACGGGGAACAACACCGCGACGGTGTCGCAGGGCACGGATGGTTCGCTGACCGTCACGTCGGGCAAGGACTCGGTGACGCTGACGGCGGAGCAGGCCAAGGGCGCCATCATCCAGGGCGGCGATGGAAACGACAGCATCACCCTGGATGCGAGCGTCACGCAGGACCTCACCGTGGACGGCGGCGCGGGCAACGACAAGCTGACGGGTGGCAAGGGCAACGACACGCTCATCGGCGGCGCGGGCAACGACTCCCTCATCGCGGGCGAGGGCAACGACTCCGTCTCCGGTGACGACGGCGACGACTACATCGAGGCCGGCGCGGGCGACGACCTGGTGAACGGTGGCGCGGGTCGCGACGTGCTCTACGGCCTGGACGGCAATGACCTGCTGAACGGCGGCGAGGGCCGCGACTACATCGACGCTGGCGCGGGGAATGACACCGCGACGGGCGGCGCGGGCGACGACCAGGTCATCGGTGGCCGGGGCGATGACTCGCTGACGGGTGGCGAGGGCAACGACGCGGTGGCGGGTGGCGCGGGCAAGGACACCGTCAACGGCAACGGCGGGACGGACAAGCTCTACGTCGAGGAGGGCGAAGAGACCGCCGACGCGGCCGAGGGCGAGCGGACCATCGTCGAC
Source organism: Myxococcus sp. CA039A (assembly GCF_013336645.1). Classification (NCBI taxonomy): domain Bacteria; kingdom Pseudomonadati; phylum Myxococcota; class Myxococcia; order Myxococcales; family Myxococcaceae; genus Myxococcus; species Myxococcus sp. CA039A. The sequence goes on from NZ_JABUMQ010000240.1 coordinate 3,342, forward strand.
ATGACGGACGCGGAGAAGCGCGGCAGCTCGGTGACGGTGGAGGGCAGCCCGGAGTTCCAGGCGCGCGTGCAGTCGGACCTGGACGCGATGCGCTCGCTGCCGTCGGGACAGGACCTGCTGCGCACGCTGGACGACAGCGGCCACTCGACGACCATCAAGGAGACGACGGGTGGCAACTCGGCGTCCGCCAAGAACAAGGATGACGCCTGGTTCAACGCGGACGGCACGCCGGGCAAGGGCACCGACGGCACGGTGAACTACAACACCTCGCGCATCTCCCTGGGGAGCGAGGAGTGGATGAACCGCCCGCCGGTGGTGGCGCTGTTCCACGAGCTGGTGCACGCGTCCGACTACGCCAACGGCACGCTGGCGGTCGGCGAGAAGAACGGCACCAACAACCGCGAGACGTCCGCGGTGGGCCTGCCCATCGACCTGGACCAGAACCCGGCCACGCCGGACGTGGTGCAGGGCGGACGCCCCGGCGAGAATGTTCTCCGCGACGACCTGAACCTGCCGACCCGGCCGCGCTACTAACAGCCCTCTCTCATGAGAGCCCTGCTCCAAGCTGGCGCCTGCTGCATGGCGCTGGCGATAATCGTGGGCTGCACGCGGGCTTCGAATCAGCCCGCGCATCCGGGAGGACGCGTGGCCCAGGCGGAAGTGGAGCTGAAGGTGGAGTCGGTGACGAGCGGGCCCGAGGGGCTCGCTGTCGCGTACGCGGTGCGCAACGCCTCTTCCCACGCGGTGCTGCTGGTGGACGGGCTGCCGGAGTGGGGCCCCACGGGCTACGTGGGCCTCGCGCCCGAGCGCGCCTATGTGGACCTCTCCGGTGACGGCGCGGTGCTGCTGCGTCAGCTCGTGCCCGTGCCGGAGAACCTGGACGTGGAGGCCCCCGAGGTCCCCGCCCTGAGTCGCGTGGAGCCCGGCACCACCGCGTCCCGCCGCCTGCTCGTGCCCCTGCCGCTGCGCACGTCGATGCCCTATGCCACGGGCCCTGAGGTGACGCGCGAGCTGTCCGCCGTGCGCGAGCTGCGTCTGCGCGTGGGCTACCTGCCCGCCGCGGACGACGTGCGCCTGCACGGGGCGACGGAGTCCGGAGGCACCGCGTACCGGACAGCCGAGTACGGCCAGGTGGTGACCCGGCAGCAAGTCCTGGACAGCGGGCCGCTGCCGCTGGACGGCGTGAAGTAGGACGCGCTCAGGGCTCGTGTGGCAGCACGAAGGACGGCTCGTCGTGTCCTGGAGTGGCGAAGAATCGGAACGACTCCTCGCGAGGCAGCTCGCGGAAGGCCTCTGACTTCACGGCCTTGCGCACGGCCGCGTGCGCGCACTGGAGCGTGCGCACCAGCAGCAGCTTCTTGAGCGGGACGAACACCTCCAGCTCGTTCAGCGCTTCGTCCTCGGCCAGCTCCACCAGCGTCTGTCCGGGCGAGCCCAGGTCGAAGCCGCCAGAGGAGTCGAAGTTCGTCGCGCCGAACTCCAGCACGTTCTCCGACGCCGTCTCCTCGTAGTGGTGGCCGACGAGTCCCGTGCCCCACACCACCTGCGGCACGTAGGGGCTCACGTCCCCGCCCGCCCAGTAGAGGAGCAGGGCGGACAGCGGCCGGATGCGCGCCGTGCGCACGCCGTCCCGCTCCTCCCAGGCATATGCCTCCGGACGCAGGTAGCGAGGCTGGCGGTACATCCCGAAGCTCTTCACCAGCCCCGCCGTCATCTCGGTGACGAGCCCTTCGTCCACGGCCTCGGCTTCGGCCGCCTGTTCGCGAACGAAGGCGAACCCGTCCGCCCGGCGCACCTCGTCCAGCAGCCGCGCCGCGCACGCCGGGAGGTCTCTCAGCTCCACGTCATTCCACATGGGTTCTCACGCCTCCGCGGTGGGACGTCGCAGCCGGACCAGGTCTTCCACCACGCGCCGCACGCGGCCCTCGTCGAAGGGCTTCTCCAGCAGGAGGTTCGGGATGCTGGCGAGGAACTCCCGGGCGCCGGTGGTGAAGGCCCCGCCCGACACGAAGACGAAGCGTCCCTCCAGACCCGCGTGCTCACGACGCACGGACTCGTAGACGTCGCGGCCCGTCAGGTCCGGCATCATCACGTCACACAGCACCGCGTCCGGCTCCATGCCCTGCTCCAGCAGCTCCAGCGCCTGGCGTCCGCTGCAGGCGACCTCCACCTCGTGGCCCCGGAGGATGCGCTGCAACACGCGTCCCACCGCGGGCTCGTCGTCCACCACCAGCACGCGTCCTCGGGGCTGAACCAGGGGCCGGGGCGTCACGTCGAGTGCCGCCGCCACCGCGCGCGTGTCCTGCTCCATGGTGGGCAGGCTGACGCGGAAGATGGTGCCCTTGCCCGGCTCGCTCTCCACTGTGATGTCACCGCCCAGCCCGTGGATGATGCTGTGACAGATGGACAGGCCCAGGCCCGTGCCCACGCCCACCGGCTTCGTGGTGAAGAACGGGTCGAAGATGCGGTCGATGACCTCGCGCGGAATCCCCACGCCCGTGTCCTGTACCTCCACCACCACCCGCGAGCGTCCGTCACGCCGCGTCGCCAGCCGGATTTCATGCCGGTGCGCGGAACCCTCCGGAATCGCCTGCGCCGCGTTCACCACGAGGTTCAGGAACACCTGGCTCAGCTTCCCCTCGTTCGCCATCACCGAGGGAATGTCGCCGTACTCGCGCCGCAGCTGCGCGCGGTGGCGAATCTCGTTCGCCGCCATCATCGCCACCGACTCCAGCACCCCGTGCACGTCCAGCGGCGACACGTTCTCCTCGTCGGGCCGGGAGAACGTCTTGAGCTGACGGACAATCTGCCGCACCCGCTCCGCGCCCTCGCAGGCCTCGTGCAGCACCTCCACCCATTCGCCCAAATCAGGCTCGCCCCGCAGCCGGGCCTGGAGCGCCGTCGCACCGTCGCCCGGCGGCAGGTTGCGGCGGAACTCGTCCGACATGAAGCTCAGGTTGGACAGCACGAAGGCCAACGGGTTGTTGATTTCGTGCGCGATGCCCGCGGCCAGCGTGCCCACCGACGCCAGCCGGTCCGCCAGCGTCAGCCTCGCCTGGAGCTGCCGCTGCTCCGTCACGTCGCGCGCGATGGACACCACCGCGGGCTGGCCGTCGAAGCGCAGGGGCAGGGACACGACCTCCGCCACGCGCGTGCGGCCGTCGCGCCGCACCAGCCGCCGCTCACCGGTGAGCGCGCCCGCCCTCACCGCCTCCGTGCCGCGCATGTCCTTCACGAACTCAGACAACTGACGGCCCACCAGTTGCTCCGCGCGCTCGAAGCCCAGCGTGCCCACCAGCGCCGCGTTCGCGTAGACGATGTGCCCGTCCCGCTCAATCGCCGCCGCGTCCGGCACGCCCTCCAGCAGCGCGCGGAAGCTGGCCTCGGACAGGCGCAGCGCTTCCTCGGCCTGACGTCGCTCGGTGATGTCGCGCGCCAGGCCCTCCACCGCCACCATGCGCCCCATCGGGTCCGTCACCGGGACGACGACGTGCTCCAGCCACAGCGTGCGCCCATCCGGATGCAGGTAGCGCACCGTCACCGGCGCACCGGCCGAGGCGCGCGGGGCCTCCAGCAGGCGCTCCAGCGCGTCCCGGTCCTCCGGATGCACGCGCCGGTACCACAGGTCCGCGTCGCCATAGTGCGCCACCGGCCCGTAGCCCAGCTTCGCGTGCGCCACGCGGCTGACGTAGACGAAGCCCCTGGGCGCCTCGCAGCGGTACAGGTACAGCACGTCCGACGCGTTCTCCGCGAGCTGCCGGAAGCGCCGCTCCCGCTCGCGCAACGCGCGCTCGGACTCCTTGCGCTCCAGCGCCACGGAGATGGCGCCCGCCGCCGCGGACAGGAGGTCCACCTCCAACCGGTCCCAGCGCCGCGCCTCCGCGCAGTTGTCGAAGCCCACGAAGCCCGTCAGCACGCCCTGCACGCGCAGCGGCAGCACCAGGATGGAGAGGATGCCCTGCGGCTCCAACAGCTCGCGCTCCACGGGGGGAAAGGTCTCGACCAGCCCCTCGATGACGTCCCCGCGCGACAGCGTCTTCGCCCACCGCTCCAGGTTCGGCTCCATCGGCAGGTTCTGGAGCTCCGGGTTGTCTATCTCCGCGCGCACGCCGGGCGCGCACCACTCCGCGCGTTGACTGCACCAGCGCTCTCCCGCGGGGCCCGGGTGCAGCTCGAAGACGTACACGCGACTGGCGCCCGACGACTGGCCCAGGGGCTCCAGCACCGGCCCGTACAAATCTCCGCCGTCACGCACCGCCAGCAGCCGCTGCTGCATCTCCACCAGCGCCGTGAGGTAGCGCTCACGCCGCGCCAGCGCGCCGTCGGACGCCTTGCGCTCGGTGATGTCGTTGAGCGTCCCGGACGTGCCCAGCACCGCGCCGTCCTCGCCCACCATCAGTCGCCCGTAGACCTCCACCCACCGGAAGCCGCCGCCGCGATTCACGTAGCGCACCTCCGTGCGCACGTACTCCAGCTCCTTCGTCACCAGCCGCCGCAAGCCCTCCAGGCTGCGCCGCTGGTCCTCCTCGTAGACGAACTCCGAGAAGGGCTTGCCCAGCGAGTCCTCCACCGTGTGGCCCGTGATTTCCGTCCACGCCGGGTTGAGGAACGTCCACGCACCCTGCGCGTCCGTCTGGAAGACGACCTCCTTCAGGCTGTCGATGACGAGCCGGTACCGGCGCTCGTGGGGAGTCCAATCAGGCCTGGCGGGCGGCGTCTGCATGTTGAGGCTCGAGGAAGTGGACGCGTCGCACGAACGAGGAGTCCGGGCGATGTACAACTATCCAACGATTCAGGATTTCCTGCAGTACAGGCAAGGGGGCTGACCTGACCCCAGGAAGGTTGGGATTCAGACCGCGCCCTCTCAGGTGTTGAGCGAGGGCGGGGAGCTGTCTTCCTTCGGGCGGGTCGGGATGCCACCATGCCACGAGCAGAAATCCCCTGAACTCATGTCCTCTGGCCGCGCCCAGCTTTCGAAGATTCGTCAGGTGCTCGTGGAACGGGCGGAAGCCCGGCTGAGCGACGCGGCCCTTCGTCTGCTCATCGAGCAGACGGGCGAAGCGCTCCTGCTGATGGATGCCGCGGGCCATGTCCTGGCCTTCAACGCCGAGGCGGCGCACCAGTTCCGCATCCCCGTTCCCGAGCGCCTGGAGCAAGGCTGCCTGCCTGGGTGCGACTGGGTGCGCCCGGAGAACGCGTCCGTGCCACTGGAAGTTTCTCCGCTGACGCGTGCGCTCGCGGGAGAAGGGGTTCGCGAGGAGCGCTGGGGACTGCGCCGGCCGGATGGCACGGTGGTGGTGCTCCGAGGCAGCGTGTTCCCGATATCGCCCGCCGGGAGCGCGGAGGAGGCTCCGTCAGGGGTTCTCCTGCGTGCGCGGGAGGAGCTGCTGCCCCGCCTGGACGCGACGCGGGCCGCGAGGCTTCTGGCGGAGGCGGGCGCGCTGCTGGGCGCCGAGCTGGAGACCGAGGCGCAGATGGAGCCGCTGCTGCGGCTGCTGGTGCCCTCGCTGGCGGACGCGGGCGTGCTCTTCCTGGGCTCGTCGGGCGAGTCGGTGCGCGCCGTCGCCGCGGTGCACGCGGAACCCGAGCGGCACGTGCTGCTGGTGGAGATGTTGTGCCGGTATCCGCCGGACACGCTGGACCCTCGGGGCCTGCCCTCCTTGTTCCTCACGGGCCGGACGGAGCGGACGGCGGAGCTGACAGAGGAGCAGCAGGTGGCGCTCACGCGGGACGCGGAGCACGCGCGGCTCCTGCTCTCGCTGGGGCTGAGCAGCTATCTGGGCGTGCCGCTGGTGGCGCGCGGGCGCATCATCGGCGCGCTGGCGCTGTTCCGCACGGACGGGGCGCCGGCCTTCGGTGACGAGGACGAGCGACTGGCGGAGGAACTCTCGCGGCGCACGGCGCTGTCGCTGGACAACGCGCGGCTCTTGCGTGAGGCGCGCGAGGCGGTGCGCCTGCGCGACGAGTTCCTGGGCATCGCGAGTCACGAGCTGAAGACGCCGCTGACGCCGCTGCACCTCAAGGTGCAACTGCTCCAGAAGCAGGTGGACCTGCTGGCGGCGAATGGCAAGCCCGTGTCCGCGGAGCGCGTCTCCGAGACGCTGGACGTGGTGCAGCGCCAGGTGCGCAAGCTGACGAGCCTGGTGGACAACCTGCTGGACGTGTCGCGCATCACCGCCGGCCGCTTGAAGCTGGAGCTGGAGGAGATGGACCTGGCGAGCGTGGCGGCGGAAATCCTCTACCGCTTCGCGCCCTCCGCGGCCCAACTGCACTGCTCGCTGGAGATGCACGCGCCGGTGCCGGTGCTGGGCCGGTGGGACCGGCTGCGGCTGGAGCAGGTGGTGACCAACCTGCTCTCCAACGCGCTGAAGTACGGCGCGGGCCAGCCCGTGCTCCTGCGCGTGGAGGCGGACGGGCGCACCGCGCGCCTCATCGTGGAGGACGGGGGCATCGGCATCTCCGCGCGAGACCTGCCGCGCATCTTCGAGCGTTTCGAGCGCGCGGTGAGCGACAGGCACTACGGCGGCCTGGGCCTGGGGCTCTACATCACCCGGCAGATTGTCGAGGCCTTCGGCGGCACGGTGAAGGCCACCAGCGAGCTGGGGCGCGGCTCCACCTTCGTGCTGGAGCTGCCGCGCGGTGACATCCCGGAGGAGTGGCTGTCGGTGCCGGGCGCGCCCGAACCCAAGCCTTGAGGCGAGGGCCGTGGATGCTCAGGCCGCCACGTCGGTGACCTGGGGCTCGACGAGGCGAGGCAGGCGCACGTGGAAGGCGCTGCCCTGCTGTGGCCCCGGGCTCTCCGCCCAGATGGTGCCGCCGTGGCGGTCCACGATTTCGCGGCAGATGAAGAGGCCCAGGCCCAGGCCGCCGTAGTGCCGCGCGGTGGCGTTGGACGCGCGAGCGAATGGGCGGAACAGGCCCGCCAGGCTCTCCGGGGGAATGCCGATGCCCTGGTCCTTCACGTGGATGAGGACGTGGTCCGCCGCCTCCTCCAGCGTCACGCACACCGCGCCGCCCTGGGGCGAGTAGCGCACGGCGTTGCTCACCAGGTTGGTGATGACCTGGTCCAGCCGGGGCGCGTCCCAGTCGCCCTCCACGGGATGTTCGGGCACGCGCAGCTCGAAGGTGATGCCGCCCTCGCCGCGCAGCTCGAAGCGCTCCATCACCTCGCGCAGCACCGGCGTCAGGTCCACGCGCTGGCGTTCCAGCTCGAAGCGTCCGCCCTGGATGCGCGCGGTGTCGAGCAGGTCATCCACCAGTCGCGCCAGCCGCTCCGTCTGCCGGGCCATGGAGCGCAGCGCCTTGAGCAGCCGCTCGCGCTCCGGGAAGTCGCCGCTCTTCTCCAGGCGCTGGAGCGTGAGCGCGGCGAAGCCCTTGAGTGGCGTCAGCGGCGTGCGCAGCTCGTGGCTGGCCACGCTGAGGAACTCCTCGCGCGTGCGCACCGCTTCCTTCAGCTCCTGCTGCGCCGCGCCCGTGCGGTCCGCCATCTCGTTGAAGCCGCGCGCCAGCTCCCCCAGCTCGTCGTCCTCCTCCACCTCCACGCGTCGGGCCAGGTCACCCGCGGCCAGGGCGGCCGTGGCTTCGCGCAGCGTGTCGAGTCGGCGGATGACGTCGCGCGCGACCAGCTGGGAGAGGCCCAGGGCCATCAGCACGCCCATCAGCACCAGGCCCACCACCGCCGCGCTCATGCGCGTAATCGCCGCGTACGCGACGCCCAGTTCCTGCGTCACGACGACGCTCCAGGGCGAGCCCTCCACCGGGGCCTCGGCCGCGAGCACGCGCCGGTCCGCCGCGTCGAAGGCCTCCAGCACGCCCCCACCTGGACGCTCCAGTTCCTCGCGCAGCGCCTCCGGCAGGTGGGCTTCGCCCAAGAGCTGCGCGCCCTCGGCGGTGTCTCGAAGCACCTTCTGGCCGCGCCGGTCCAACACCTGCACGCGGAAGCGCTGGGACGCGGGCGTGGCGGCCTCGCTCAGTCGCTCCAGGGACAAGAGGCCCACCAGCACTCCGCGCCGGGAGCCCTCCAGCTCGAACGGCAGGGCCACCGCCACCAGCGGATGGTTGTGCGGACGGATGAAGGGCAGCGACAGGGGCAGCTCGCCGGGCGCGGGGGGCTCGGGGAAGTACCCCTGGATGTTGAAGCCCCAGCCCTCCGGCCCCTCGGACGTGGCCAGCACCTGGGCGTTCTCGTCCATGGTCAACGCGGCGTGGAAGGTGCGCTCGCGCGCGGCGAGGTTCGCCAGGTACGGCTCCAACCGCTCCCGCTCTCCGCTGGCGAGCGCCGCGCGGAAGCCCGGGGACTCCAGCAGCAGGTGCAGCGACTCGCGCGAGTCGTCCAGGTAGCGCCGCAGGAAGTCCGCCTCGCCCGCGGCGGCGTAGCGCGTGTCGTCGCGCACCTGCTTCTCGATGGCCCGCTGTGCCATGTACGCGGCGAGCCCGCCCAGCGCGAGCAGCGGCACCAGTCCGGCGAAGGCCAGCCCTCGCAGGAGCTTCCAGCCCACGGTGCGCGGCGCGCGCGGTCGCCAGTTCATCGCCTGGGCCACGCACGCGAGGGCCAGCACGGTGTACACGCTCGCGCCCAGCCACGCGGAGCCCCGGGCCAGCGCATAGGCCAGAAGCCCGTAGGGCACCGCCAGCGCGCCCATCAGCAGCGCGGGCATGCGTGGGTGCAGCCAGCGCGTGGGCACGAGCAGCCCCACGCCGCCCACGGTGAACAGCAGCCCCACCACCGGACGCAACGGGGACAGGTGCGCGTAGACGGACAAGGGGAAGCGCTCGGGCGCGGTGAGCAGCGCCACGCCGAAGGCGGTGCCGGTGAGGGCCGCCAGCATGCGCAGGGTGGGCCGCTGACGCATGGACGGCCACGCCTCCAGCAGCAGCCCGATGAAGAACAGCGGATACAGCACGATGCCCGTGAGGCTGCCGGGCATGACATTCAGCACCCACCAGTACAGGCCGATGGCCGCGCCGAGCAGCACGCGTCCTCCCACGTCCAGCCAGCGCGGGGCGCGCGGATACAGGAGCGCGCCCATCAAGCAGATGCTGCCGGTGAGGTAGGTGAGTCCCAGCAGGCGAACGTATGGGTAGAGCGGCCGGAACGCGGCCACGCGGAACTCGTACGGCACATACGTCATCAGCACGCCGAACAGCAGGCCGATGAGGGCGGCGGGCCACGTGAGTGGCAGCAGCGTCGAGTTGGAGGGCGCCTGGAGTGAACGCGGTGCGGGAAGTGGGAACATCTTCCTGGATTCACGCGTGTCAGGGCCCATGGGTTCTAGTGCTCGCTGACGTTTCGTCGGGGGCAGGACACCCCGGACGACAGGGGTGGGACACCCGGGCTCAGGCGACCTCGAGCACCGTCCACTCGCGCACCTCGCCCGCCAGGGTGACTTCGATGGTGTCGCCCGCCTTGCGGCCCATGAGCGCGCGGCCCACGGGGGAGGCGGGGGTGATGACGGACAGGAAGCCGTCGCCGCCGGGGCCGGTGAGCTCCGTGCCCGCGCCCACGGGCAGCACGAAGAAGGTGCGCTCGGCGAAGCCCTCTTCGTCCTCGGTGCTCACATCCACCAGCGCGCCCAGGCCCACGGGCCCCTGACGCGGGAAGCGCGGCACCGGCCCCTGGCCAAAGTTGGAGAGCGCCTTGAGCTCCTCCTGCACGCGACGGGCGCGATTCGCCTGTCCCGTGGCCAGGCTGCCGAACTCCAGCGCGGCGCGGCCGTCCTCTCGCTTCTCCGACTCGGTGGCCAGACTGCGGGCCGCCTCGCGGGCCTCGGCCTCGGCCCGGTGGGCCAGCCTGTCGCTCTGCTGGAGGCGCTCGGCGAGCTGGAGCATCAATGCCTGCTTGTCGAGTGACATGATGGCACAGAACTGTAGCGCCCCTCCGTGACACCTCCAGTTTTTGGCCTCTCGCCTGCGATGGAGTGCGGGCCGTGGATGCGGGCATGTGCGTGAAGGCCGGCGCGATGCGACATCCCCTGGGGCCTCCCGTTCTCCTGCCGGTACGTGGCCCGCGTCTTCGCGATGCTCTCAACAAGTAGGAGCCCGGTGTGAACGAGGAAGAACTGAGGGCGCGGGTGCGCGCCATCTCCGACGAGGTGATGGCCGGTGTGGCGAATGTGAATGTCGCGACGTATCCGACCTCCCGCTCCGCGTTCGTGGGCATCGACTTGATTGATGAGAGAGTGGGACTCGTCATCACGCGTTTCCTCGCGTCGACGCGGGGCGAGGTGAGGTTTCCGCTGTGGGCCCGGCAGCGCGGGCTGTTCGAGCGGGCGACCGAGCTGGCGCGGCGGCTGGGGGCCCTGGACACCGGGCCGAACCCGGCCGACGACGTGCTGGAGCTGGAGGCGCTCGCGCTCGGCCAGGAGCTGCTCGAGCCCGCGGGGCAGGACGCGGCGACGGAGTGGCTCGATGACGGGCACCTCGCGGTGGGAATCGAGACGTTCGACGAGGAGGACTGGAGCTTCCGCTTCGAGGTGCTCGCCACGACACGCGGTGACGTGCCGATGCCAGGGCGGGCGCGGCGCTTGGGGTTGGAGTCGCAGGCGGAGGCGCTGGCGAAGCGACTGGGGGCTCTGGGCTTCGTGCCCGAGGTGGTGCTGCCCGAGGATGAGGTGGCGCTGGTGCCCGGCGTGGTGGAAGGCGTGATTCGGGTCTTCGAATACGGCCATCACCCGCTGGACAGGGTCTTCGACTACACGGGCAGCTCTGACTGGGACGACGTGGTGGATGTCCGGGTCCAGCGGAGGGTGATGGAGCAATTCCTCGCGTTCATCCGGGCTCGGGCGGAGGAGGAGAAGACGTGGCCGGAGGTCATTGACTCTGACAGGTTGGAGGCGGCCTTCCAGGAGCTGCGGCGCGAGGGCTTCGTCGCGGAGATGTCGGCCTCCACCACGATGAGCGGCGGGTGGGAGGTGTCCCGGGGCGTGGCGGATGAGCGCCGGGCGAAGGGGGAGAAGATTCGGGGCACGGTGTTCTTCCACGAGCAGGACACGGACTCCGCGCTGGAGGGGCATCCGCTGCACCTGGCCTATGGCCTGGTGAACGACGTGGAGGACGACGACAGGGAAGGCGAGCTGTCGGAGGAAGAGGACGCGAAGGTGTCCGCGCAGGCGGAGGAGGTGGGCCGCGTCATCGTGGAGACCCTGCGCAAGCATGGCTTCGAGCCGGAGTGGAGTGGCCACGCGCACTCACGCATCGTCCTCATGCCCGCCCTCACCTGGCGGCGCAGGCGTGTGCATGTCGACACCACGGAGACGCTGAGGCTCGGCGCCCGGCAGTTCGCCATGAGCCTGCTGGTGGAGTTCCTTCCCCGGTTGCGCAGCCTCACGTTGGAGATGGACGGAGGGATGAAGCTGGAGGACGTGCGCTCGGACAGCGTGACGGAGCTCACCCTCGAGTACACGCGGGAGGATGACGCCCGCGACAGGCTGGACGGGCTCGTCGCCCTGGTGAAGCCGCGCTTCCCCAGTCTTCAGATGCTCATCGTCCGGTCGGAGGAGGACTTCTCGGAGACGGTGGACCTCCACGCGGGAGGGGCGGAGGAGTGAGTGGCGCGTTTCGCCGTGAAGGCAACACGGGCTCGTGTGAAGCGCGAGCCACTGCTGCCTGAATCAGGCATGCTGCCGCGCATGACGCCCCAGGAACTGTCCCAGAAGGCCAGGCAGCTCGTCGCGGATGGCGCGGTGCTGCTGGACGTGCGCACCCCCCAGGAGTTTCAGCAAGGCCACCCCGACGCCGCGCGCAACATCCCCGTGCAGGAGCTCGCCCAGCGTGTCGCCGAGGTGGGCCCGCCCGGCACCCCCGTGGTGGTGTATTGCGCCGCCGGTGGTCGCAGCGCGGTGGCCTCACAAATTTTGCGCGCCAATGGTTTCCCGGACGTGTTCGACCTGCGGTCCGTGAACAACTGGTAACCCCCTGTCCGGGCTGGAGGGGCCGGACGCGTGGCGCGTGACATGGGGCGCGGCTTGGAGCAGCGTGCCGCCGCTCCCGTCATGAATCGCACCGCTGGCTTCCTCATCGTGGCCCTGTCCGGAGCGTGCTTCGGCGCGCTCGGACTCTTCGGCCGCCTCGCCTATGCGGCGGGCGCGGACGTCTTCACGCTCCTCTTCCTGCGCTTCACCCTGGCCGGAGCGGTGCTGGCCGCCGTCATGGTGGCCGTGCGCCAGCCGTTGCCGAAGGGCCGCCTGCTGGTGGGGCTCATCCTGCTGGGCGCGGTGGGCTACGTGAGCGAGGCGGGCGTGTACTTCGCCGCGCTCCAGTTCGCTCCCGCGGGGCTGGTGGCCCTGTTGCTGTATTCGTTCCCCGCGCTGGTGGCGCTTCTTCAAGTCCTGGTGTTCCGCGAGCGCCTGGGCCGGCTCAAGTGGGTGGCGGTGGTGCTGGCCTTGTGTGGCACGGGGCTGACAGCGGACCTGCGGCAGGGCGCGGTGACGCCGACGGGCGTCTTCCTGGGCCTGCTGTCCGCGCTGCTCTACGCGGTGTACGTCGTCACCAGCGCGCGGGTGGCGGGCAAGGCGGGGCCGCTGGTCTCCAGCACCGTCATCCTCTCGTCCGCGGGCCTCGTCTTCGGCCTGGCCATGCTGGTGAAGGGGCCGTCCTTTCCCACCACGGGTCTGGGCTGGGGCGCGGTGGTGGGGCTGTCGCTCATCTCCACCGTGGCCGCCGTCTTCCTCTTCTTCCTCGGCATGGCGCGCATCGGCCCGGTGAACACCTCACTGGTGTCCAACATGGAGCCGCTGACGGCGGTGGTGCTGAGCGCGCTCTTCCTCGATGAGCGGCTCAGTCTGCGTCAGGTGTTTGGCGGCGCGCTCATCCTCACCGCCGCCGTGCTGCTGGCCCGCTCGGACACGCCGGGGGCGAACCTGAAGCCCCCCGAGGACGCGACGGCCGAGGGGCCCGCGTAGCCGGCGCCGAGCGTTACCGGGATACGCGCCGCAGGAACTGGCTCACGTCGCGCACGAACGTCTGGGGAAGCTCCGCGTGGGGTGCGTGGCCAGTGTTCGAGTAGAGGATGAATCGCGCATCGGGCAGCGCGTTGACGAGCGCCTGCTGCTGCGCGACGGGGAAGAAGCCGTCCTGGTCGCCGCCCACCACGAGCACGGGCACGCGGATGGAGCGCAGGCGCGCTGAGTGGTCCTCCGCGAGCATGCCGTCCAGCGTGTCCTGCCACACGCGCGCGGGGACCTTCAGGCTCTCCGAGATGAGCGTGTCCAGGTACGAGGCGGGGACGGGGCGTACGAAGGTGCTCGACTGGAACTCGCGGACGAAGTCCGGGTCCACGGTGCCCACCTGCTCATCGACGACGGACTTGAGGAACAGCGCCACCTCGTTGCCGGCGACGGTGGGCGCCGAGCCGACCAGCACCAGGGCGTCCACGCGGCGCGGGAAGTCCAGCGCCACCTGCTGGGCGATGAAGCTGCCCATGGAGTGGCCGACGATGATGGCGCGTCGCTCGCCGACGGCGTCGAGGAAGGCCGCCACGTCCGCGGCGAAGAACTGCTGCGTGTAGCAGCACACCGGGCGCGAGGAGTCCCCGTGTCCGCGCTGGTCCAGCGCGTAGATGTGGAAGTCACGGGAGAAGAGGGACAGGTTCAAGTCCCAGGTGTGGTGCGAGTCCGTGTAGCCATGAAGGAAGACGACGGCGGGGCCGTGGCGCGAGCCCTGCTCCACGTAGCGCAGCGTGACGCCGGTGCGAAGGCGGATGGAGCGCTCGCGGGGCGCGGAGGAGGACAGCTCGCTGGACTGCTCTGACTGGGCTTCGACTTGCGAAGGGGGCTCGGAAGGCGCGGGCTCGGAGGCGGGGCCACAGGCGAGAAGGGGCAGCGTGAGCAGGGCGGCGAGGAGCATCTTCATGGGTGCGTGCCTTGTTCAGAGCCGGCGGGAAATCCGCCGTGACGTCCATCATTCTACGACTACCTCTGACATTGCCTCCTCTGGCATGACGTCTGGGGTCGTATCCACTCAGGGACGAGGTGAACCAGACCCGGAAGCTGTGTTTGTCATCAGCCAGGGCGGAAGGTTTCCGTCCGAGCGAAATCAAGTATCAGACATGTCTCAGCGCAGGAGTTGGAGGGCGTCGAGGAGGCTCGCGTCGGCGGGGCGGTCCGCGCGGTCGTCGCCGAGGTAGCGCCAGACGATGTGGCCCTGGGCATCGACGAGGAAGGTGGCGGGCCGGGCGATGTGGATGCCGTCGAGGCCGAGCGCCTTGTAGACGTCATAGGCCTTGGCGACGGTGCGTTGTTCGTCGACGAGGAGGGGGAAGGGGAGGGCGTTGAGGGTGAGCCAGCTCTTCACCCAGTGGCGGCCCTGGCAGACGACGCCGACGAGGTCCACGCCGCGCGACTGCAGGGTGGTGTGCAGCGGGGAGAGGCGCTCCAGGAAGGCCTGGCAGGACGAGCACCAGGTGCCGCGCAGGAAGGTGATGAGGGTGGGGCGGCCGTGACGGAGCAGGGGGCGCTCGACGTCGTGGGCGGGGTCCAGCAGGAAGAATGACGGAGCGCGGAGCGGCTGAGTCGGGGCGGCGAGCTGCGGCATGGGGGCACGTCCTGGGGTGGCGCGAGCGTGCGCGCCATGTGACGAACCCTGGTACGTGCGACCCTTCCGGGAGGTTTCAGGAGGCTTCGTCGGCGTCCTTGGAC
>NZ_JABUMQ010000241.1:0-17928 GCF_013336645.1 Myxococcus sp. CA039A
CCACGGGAGTTGTCGCAACGGGGGGGCGGCGGAATGCGAGATCAAGCCAAGAGGCCATGGGGTGCTCCAGGGGTAGAGGATGAGGACTTCACTCCGTGGAGCCCCCCTGGCCTGAACTGGCGCATTTCCCGTCCGCCGCCCGGAATCAATTCCCTCCGGTGGGGGCGTGAATCCTCAGCACATAGAGGAAGTCCTTGATGCTCCGACCCCGGGCCACGACCAGTCCCTCCCGCAGGATGACGGTCTCCTCCAGCCCATCCTGGAAGTGCGTCAGGGGCGTGGGGTCCTCCTGGCGATGGAAGGAGACGGGCCCCTCGCCCAGGACTTCCCAGAACCGGCGACGCGTGACGTCTTCCGGAGTGGCGCTGCCAGGCAACTCCTCGCGAGGCGCGCCCGTGGCCAGGTCGAAGAGGCGCGTCACCTGGTCATTGGACTGGGTGACGAGCAGGTCCTCTCCCACGGACACGGAGAAGGGCAGGGACGGATGCGGCAGCTCGTACTTGAGCGCGCCCGTCTGGACATCGAAGAGGCGCACTCGCCTGTCCAACCCACAGGCCGCCACGAGCGAGCCATCCGCGGAGAGCCCCACGGCCACGATGTCGTCGTTGCTGACCTGGATGAGCCGCAGTGAGCCCGTCGTCAAATCGTAGACCTCCAGCTCTCCGGAGGCGCGTCCCACGGCGATGCGAGGCGCGCGAGTCGCCGCCGCGTACGCGGGCTCGGGCTCCAGCAGGGTCCGGGTGGTCAGGACGTTCCTGCCGCTCGTCACCTCGTACACCCACACGCGAGCGTCCTCGGAATAGCCACACACGACGTGGGCGCCGTCCGGGGTGAAGGTCACCAGGGTGACGGGTCCCTTCGCGCCGCGCAGGGTGTGCAGCAGGGCTCCATCGGAGACGCGCCAGATTCGCACGCACCCATACTCGAGCGCCGCCGCCACCCACTGGCCGTCCGGAGAGAAGGCCAGCGGTTGTTTCATGCTGAGGCGCTTCTTCGTGTCGTTCGGGTCCAGTGGCCTGGCGAACAGGGTCCGCACCGGAGTCAGGCTCTTCGCGTCGAGCAACCGGACCCCGCGCCGGGCGGGCGTCTCCATCATGAGATGGATGCCATAGGCGGCCAGGGTCCCATCGGGACTGAAGCACCACGGCTGCATGGGTGTTTCGTCGAGGTCGGGAGGACAGTTGCGAACGCACCCCTGGGCGTCGATGGCGAGCCACGCGTCGAACCGCTGGGCGATGGCGAGCCCCCCCTCTGGCTGGCCCCAGAGCTGTTTCATGCGATGCGGCTCCGCCAGGAGGACGGGCGGCGGCGAAGCGTAGAGGTCGCTCACGAGCAGGCCGCCATCGGCCGCCGTCAACGCGAAGTGCTTGCCGTTGGGAGAGAAGGCCGCGCCGCGCTGATGGCCATCGGAGGGGTAGGGCCTGGACCACAAGGCCGTGCCTTCGCGGACGTCCACGACCTCCACCCGGTTGTAGGACAGCAGACCCAGCCGGCTCGTTCCGAGCCAGGCGACCTGGGAGTAGCGCCCCTCGCCGCGCGTGCCCGGCAGCCGGGTCCACGTCCGGGTGTCCGCCACGGCGATGCCCTCGAACACCGCCCAGGCAATCCACTCGCCATCCGGACTGAACTCCACCGTGTCGACGTATCCGTCGGAGGCGATGCGCTCCACCTGCGTCCACGTCGCGGTGTCCCAGATTCTCAGCGTGGAGTCGGAGCCGCCGCTCGCGAGCCAGCGCCCCGACGGGTGGAAGGACAGGCTCAGCACGGACTGCTCATGTCCCTTCAGCGTCTTCACCGCGCGGCCGGAGTCCACGTCGAACACGTGCACGCGCCACCCCAGGTTGCCGGTGGCGAGCAGGCGTCCATCCGGGCTGAAGGCGACCGAGGTCACCTGTCCCTCCTGACCCGGAAACTCCTTCAGGAGTGCTCCGGTCTCCACATCCCAGATGCGGGCGTCATGGTCCCTGGAGCCTGATGCCAGTCGCGTTCCGTCCGCGCTCCAGGCCAGGCCCCGCACCTCGCCTTCGTGGCCCGCCATCACCTGGAGGCACTCGCCGGTGGCCACGTCCCAGACGCGCACGTTGCCGTCGTCGGACCACGAGCCGGTGGCGAGCTTTGTCCCCGACGGGCTGTAGGCCGCGCACAGCACCTGGGCGTCGTGCCAGAAGAGCGAGTCCGCGCTCTCCAGGGCGCCGCGCAGCGGCAGCAGGGACTCCACCCAGGGCGCCGCGCCCGCCGCGTCCCGTTGCTTCCGCCAGTGGTTCGCGAGCGCGAACAGATGCGCGTCGGGATGGCTCCACGGGCCCTGGCTCTCGGGCGCGAAGTGCGCGGCGGCGTCGGGCGCGTCGTGCCAGCGCAGGCGGTTGTAGAGGCTCTGGAAGATGGCCTCGGGGTGCGCTTGAAGGAAGGTGGCGTCGAACTCGACGGCCTTGCGGAGGACTCGCAGCGTCCTGGGGCCGACGGCGGGGCCGTCTTCCTTCAACACGAGCGCGTCGGGCGGCGTGCGCGCGAGTACCTCGTCCAGGGTGGCGAGCAGCGCCGCCACGCCCTGGGTGCTCACGAGGTTTTCAAGGGTGGAAAGCTCGGTGAGGGACTGAAGGTCGTAGGTCATCGAGGGTGAGACTCTCGCACGTCCGACGGCCCCTGTTGGAGCCCCCGGCTATGCGTTCTTTCGTCCACGAGGACGCGACGCCTTCGCCTCGGGAGCGTCGGTGGGGCCCGGAGCGTCCTTCAGGGCCATGACGGCCTGGACGATGTGCTCCGCGTCGATGCCGGCCGCGCTCAACAATTCCTCGGGCTTGCCGGAGCCGGGCAGGGTGCGCACCGCCAGGCGCTTCACGACAGGCAGCGGCTGGGGCTCGTCGGAGAAGGCCTCGAGCACCGCGTCCGCGAGTCCTCCCTCGGCCCAGTGGTCCTCGACGACGATGAGCCGCCCCTGGGTCTCCCGCGCGGCCTGCCGCAGCGTCTTCACGTCCACGGGCTTCACGGAGTAGAGGTCGATGACGCGCACGGAGACACCGGCTTCCTGGAGCCGCGCATTCGCGTCCAGCGCTTCGTGCAGGGTGATGCCCGCGGCGACAATCGTGGCCACGTCCTTGTCCGAGCGTCGGAGCACCTTGCACCCGCCGATGGGGAACTTCTCGGTGGCCGAGTACAGGACGGGCGTCTTCGCGCGGGTGGTCCGCAGGTAGCTGATGCCGGGCAGGTCCACCAGGTGGGCCATCAACGCGGCCGTCTGGTTGGCGTCGCTCGGGTACAGCACGGTGCTGCCCGCGACGGCGCGCATCATCGCCAGGTCCTCGAGTCCCATTTGCGAGGGGCCATCCTCGCCGATGGAGCAGCCCGCGTGACTGCCGCACAGGTGCAGCGTCGCGTTGGAGACGGCCGCCATGCGAATCTGGTCATACGCGCGCGACAGGAAGGCCGCGAAGGTGCTGATGAAGACGCGCTTGCCCAGCACCGCCATGCCCACGCCGCTGGACACCATGTTCTGCTCGGCGATGTACATCTCGAAGTAGCGCTGGGGATGGGCCTTGCGCAGCTCCTCCGAGTACGTGGAGTTGGACACCTCCGCGTCCAGCGCGACGAGGTCCGGGTGCGCGTCACCGAGCGCCTTCAGGGCATCGCCGTAGACCTTGCGGGTGGCGACCTTCTCGTCGGTGGCGTAGCCCGGCAGCTTCAACGGCGCGGCCGACTCCTGGGGGGCGGGGCGCGTCGCTTCCGGCTTCTTCACCTCGATGCGCAGGTGACGCTCACCGCCGAGCTCCTGGATGGCCTCGCGCGCCTTGTCCTCGGGCAGGGGCTTGCCGTGCCAGCCTTCCTTGTTCGCGATGAGCGAGTAGCCGTGGCCCTTCTCCGTCTTGAAGATGAGGCAGGTGGGCTTGCCCTTCGTGGACTGGGCCTCGGCGAGGGCGCGGTCGATGGCGCCCAGGTCATGTCCGTCCACGGCCAGCGCATGCCAGCCGAAGGCGCGGGCTCGCGCGACATAGGCCTCGTCGTTCCAGCCCAGCTCCGTCGGCCCGCTCTGGCCCAGGCGGTTCATGTCGATGAGGGCGCAGAGGCTGTCGAGCCGGTAGTGAGAGGCCTTGTCGAACGCCTCCCAGACCGAGCCTTCCGCCGTCTCGCTGTCGCCCATCATCACGTAGGTGCGGAAGCTCCGCTGGTCCAGCCGCGCCATCAGCGCCATGCCCACGCCCACGGCGAGCCCCTGGCCGAGCGAGCCGGTGGCCACGTCCACGAGCGGCAGCACATGCGGGTTGGGATGCCCCTCCAGCCGGCTGCCGAGCTTGCGCAGCGACAGCAACTCCGCGTCGTCGATGGCGCCCACCGCCTTGAACGCCGCATAGAGGACCGGGCAGGCGTGGCCCTTGGAGAGCACGAAGCGGTCGTTGTCGGGGGCCTTCGGGTGCTGGAAGTCGAAGCGCAGGTACTTCTGGAACAGCACCGCGACGATGTCCGCCGCGGACATGGAGGAGCTGGGGTGTCCCGAGCCCGCCGCCGTCGTCGCTCGGATGCTGTCGACTCGAAGCTGCGCCGCGAGCTCTGCCAGTGTGTCTGCCATCGTCTCTCTCCGGGCTGGGGACCCCCGTAGGGTGTTGACGGTGGAGTCCCTGGTGAAGCGGCGCGGCCATGAAGGGGAGGGAGGGTCCGAGGGTCCTCTCTTCGGAGAGCAGCCCGGCGGGGGGGCTCCTGGGCGCAGGCCCGCTCACGGGCGAACGTGGCATGGGCAGATTGAGGACCAGGGGAGGAACGTCCCAATGAATCCACTGCGTCAGCTCGCGGAGTTCGGCCAGGCCGTCTGGGTGGACAACCTCCAGCGGAGCTACATCACCCAGGGCACGCTCAAGAAGCTCATCGACGAGGATGGGCTCAAGGGCCTCACCTCCAACCCCACCATCTTCCAGAAGGCGGTGTCGGGCAGCGAGGACTACGCGGACCTGTTCGTGGCGGCGCGCGCCAAGGGGCTCTCCGCCAATGACGTCTATGAGCAGCTCGCGGTGCGCGACGTCCAGGGCGCCGCCGACATCCTCCGGCCCGTCTATGACGCGCTGAAGGGGAAGGATGGCTTCGCCTCGCTGGAGGTCTCTCCCCGGCTCGCGAACCAGACGCAGGCCACGCTCGAGGAGGCCCGGCGGCTCTGGAAGACGCTGGCGCGACCGAACGTGATGATCAAGGTCCCCGGCACGGAGGCCGGGGTGCCCGCCTTCCAGCAGCTCATCACGGAAGGGCTCAACATCAACGTGACGCTCCTCTTCAGTCAGCAGCGCTACCGGCAGATCGCCGAGGCGTACCTGTCCGGGCTGGAGAAGTTCGCCAAGGCGGGTGGAGACTTGAGCACGGTGGCCAGCGTGGCCTCGTTCTTCGTCAGCCGCATCGACGTGGCGGCCGACAAGGAAATCGAGCAGCGGCTCAAGTCGGGCGCCTCCGCCGAGCAGCGCAAGACGCTGGAGGCCCTGAGCGGCAAGGTGGCCATCGCCAACGCGAGGCTCGCCTATCGCATCTACCAGGAGCTCTTCAGCAGCGCGCGTTGGAAGGCCCTCGCCGCGAAGGGCGCGCGCGCGCAGCGCGTGCTGTGGGCGAGCACCAGCACGAAGAACCCGAAGCTGCGGGATGTGCTCTATGTGGAAGAGCTCATCGGCCCCGACACCGTCAACACCATGCCCCCGGCGACCATCGACGCCTTCCGGGACCACGGCAAGGTGCGCACCAGCCTGGTGGAAGATGTCGCGGGCGCCAGGGAGACGATGCGTCAGTTGGAGGCGAGCGGCGTGTCGATGAAGTCCATCACCGAGCGGCTGTCCGTGGAGGGCGTGAGGCTCTTCGAGGAGTCGTTCGACGCGCTGCTGGGGGCGGTGGGGGAGCAGCTGAAGAAGCAGTAGGCGCCAGCGGCTCGAAGGTCTTCCGGTGGGATGTGCCCTGGAGGTAGTCCCACGCCTCGGCGTCCGTGAGCCGGCCTTCCGACTGGGCCAGCAACTCCAGCAGCAGCTTCACCAGCGTGCCCTCGTCGCGAGGGGCGGTGTCCTCCGAGGTCTTCCTCAGGGCGCGCTGGATGGCGAGGGCCACCTGCGCGGCATGTTCCTCCGAGGCACTGGCCACCCGCGCCAGCGTCATGGACAGGCGCTTGAGGTTGATGAGCCCCGTGGGGCGCAACTCGCGCAGCATCTCCCCGAGCTCCTCGGCGGTGAGTCTCCCCGTGGCGAGCGCGGAGATGGCGGCGTCCACGCTCACGCCATGCTCACCAGGCTCCTTCGTCGCCAGACCCATGGCGAGCACCAGCCGGGCCATGGGGCCCAGGCGCAGCCAGGGGTGAAGCAACTGCTCGTAGGCGACGACGTTGCTCCAGTTGGCCTCGCTCCAGTCGATGTTCATGGCCAGCTCCTCCGCGTGGCTGGCGAAGAACGCCTCCAGTCCCGAGGGCCAGAGCGTCGCCGCCCAGCGCGGGTAGGGCTTGCCGCCGCCGCCGTTCTCCTTGATGAGCATCAGGCCCGGAATGTCCTGGCGTTTGAGCTTCCCTGGCGCGATGGGCTTGGGCGACGTCGAGATGAACAGGTCGTGGAAGGTGAACTTGCCGGAGCGTCGCGCCTTGACGGTGAAGGTGTGCTCCGACTCCGGCGTTTCACCCCGATGCCTCCGCGCCACCGACACACTCACGTCCACTGTGTCAGGTGCGCTCTTGCCCAGCCCCAGGGCCCAGGCGACGAGCTTGAATGCGTCACTTCGCGAGCGGCTCGACTGCTTCAGCGACTCCAGGGCCTTCGAGTCTCGAACGGGAGCGAGCCGACACAGGGCGAGACACAGGTCCGAGAGCGGGGGCTCTTCCGCCTCGGGTGCGCGCGCCAGCAGGCGCGCCACCAGCGTCTCCGGAGCAAGCCACCCGCCCTCATGGGTGGGCATGGACAACAGGCCCTCTTCACGTCCCGCGTCCAGGGCCCTCGCGAGGTCGGAGATGCGCTCGCTCAGCAGTGGCAGGAACACCTCGTGTCCGGGCGTGAGCGCCGGCTCGGGAACCTCGCGCAGCGTGGAGTGGGCCTCGCCCGGGGACGCGAGCCATGCGAGCGCGAGGCCCGCGAGGCGAACCGCCAAGGATTCTCCATATGTCTTCGCGCTCAGCTTCCTGGCGCGCTTCGCCAGGGCGGAGGTCCGCCGCGCGAAGTCGTCGGGGCGCTGTCGGCCCAGTCGGGCCACGCCATCCAGCACGCGCTCGACCTCCATCGGATTGCCCGCGTCCTCGATGCAGGTGGAGAGCGCGGAGAGCAGCTCGTCGAGGCTCGCGATGGGCGTCACCGCGAAGCGCGCGTCCGTGGGTGAGGCCGGCGCGCGAGGCTCCCCGGAGGGCTTCTTCTTGTCCGCTGTCCTGGGAGGTTCCGAAGCCATGGGGCGCGTGCTCTCACCCAGCCATGCCTGGACGTGCTTCTTCAGCGAGGCGGCCACTCCGTCCACCCGCTCCTCGACGGCGGTGCGAAGGGCCGCGTCGGGCGTCTTCGCCAGGGACTCCAGCGCCTTCAGCACGGCCTTCTGCACGTCCACGGCCTCGTGCGCGAGGCCGGAGGCCAGGGCCCCCGTGATTCGCTCACGGGAAGCGCCGGACTCGCGCTCGCCGAGTGCCTTGAGGAGCTTCACCGCCTGCTGCGCGGTCCCCTTGTGCCGGGCCAGCAGCACGGGCTCCAGCGCGGGCAGGGCGGAGTCCACGGGCAAGGGCTCGCGGGCCTCCAGCGCGGTGACGACGTCGAGCGCGAGGCTGACCGTCGCGGGGATGGAGCTGCCCAGGAGGCGCAGATAGCGGTCCCTGTGTCGCGCCAGCTCCTCGGGGGTTGGCTCCAGGGCCTCGTGGAAGCGGGAGAACCAGCCCGCGCGAAACGCCGCGAAGTCGCGCTCCAGTGCTCCCAGCGTGGCGTCCAGCAGGCGCCCTCGCTCCAGCGTGCCCTGACGCATGTGCCGCAGGAAGACGGAGGCCCAGGTCTTGTCCTCGAAGGTGTACTTGTCCTTCGCCGCGAGGCTCAGCTCTCCGCTGCCCTCGACCTCGAACAGGCGCCACGCCTCGTGCTCCAGCAGTCGCGGGTCCGTGTCGAAGGGGTTCGGATGGAAGCGCGTGTCCAGGAAGAGCATGCCCGTGGTGTAGTTGTCATGGGTGGGGCGACGGGACACCCCCTTGCGCATGAGCATGCGCGCCACCCAGAAGTAGGACGGGGCGAGCGCGACGAGCCGCTCGGCCGCGTCTTCCAGCCAGTCCGGTCGCAGCTTCGCGGCCAGGTCGGCGGCCTCCTCGGGAAGGGCACCGAGGAGGCGGGGCGTCCAGTCCGAAGGCGGGACGGTGAAGAAACACAACATGGCCAGCACCCGGGAGCGTTCGCGCCGGAGCGCCTGTTCCTCGCGGGAGTCCGACCAGTGCTCGTCCCGGAGCGCCTTGTCCCGCTTGAGTGCCTCGGGGCCGAGCTGTCTTCGCTGCGCCGGAGTCAGCCCCTCCAGCAGAGCGGCGCAGGCGGCGGGGCTGGGAGCGGCGAGCAGCGCATCGAGGGGCGAGGTCGTCATGAGGCGTCGGGGTCCTCGGCGCGCTGGGCGTGTAGCTGCGCCGCGAGAAGGTGTTTGCAGGGGCCTCGCTCCAGGGCGTGGCGGGAGAACCAGGGGCAGCCACAGCGCAGCGGCTCTCCATCCGCGTCCAGCAGGGCGTGGTAGGTGACGTCCGCGCCGCGCACCCACCAGGCGTTCGGGGTGGAGGCGTCCGGTTCCAGTGCACCCGCCTCCAGCAGCGCGCGTGCGTCGGAGAGGCGGGGTGCGAGAGCCTCCACCTGCTCGAGGTCGAAGGGCAGCTCCCGGTGGAAGAAGGCGGCCGCCTGCGAATCGAAGCCCACCAGTCCCCTGACGCCGAGCACCTGGAGACCGTGCCAAACGAGGTCCTCGGGCGCGGACAGCTTGCTCGCCAGCGCGCGGGGCTCCAGCACGGCCTCCCAGCGCAGCTCCGCGCGCAGCGTGGACAGCACCTGCTCCACGGCGGGGCGCTGTGCCAGGGCCGACAGCGTCTGCCCCTCGCCGGAGAAGCCACGCCACACCTCGCCGGAGAGCGCGAGCGTGAAGCGCAGGACGCCCATGTCGAGCACGAAGGCACTGGCCTGACCCCGAGGGTCCGCGTGCAGGATGAGTCGCTTCGCGAAGGGGACCAGGTCCTCCAGCACGCGCAAGCGCTCCAGTCCGGTGAGGCGCATCGCGCCCGTCGCCGCCGTCGAGCTCAGTCGCACCGAGCGCCCCTGGGGCACCAGGTAGTGGGGGCGCTTGTCGGTGCGCGTTCGAGGAAGGCCGCGCAGGAAGCGCAGTGCCTCCGTCGCGGGCAGCTCCGCGAAGGGCGTGAGGCGGGACAGGTACGCCTGCACCTCGGCGAAGCCCTTGAGCCAGCGCAGCGGCAGCGGCACCTTGCGCTCCACCACTCGCGCATCGCCGCGCTGGAGCGCCACCTCCGCGTGGCCCACGGACAGCGCGAGCGGCTCCTCCGCGCGCACGGTGGCCAACGCCGCACGCATCGGCGCGTTGAAGTCCACGTTGGTGGTGCCGAACGAGGCGACGTCACCTTCGTACGCCGACGGCGTGAGGTCCACGCGGGCATAGGTGCTGGCGCAGCCGGAGAACCCCTCGAAACGCAGCATGCCGCGTCCGCATGTCACCACCGGGTCGGCTTCGAGCAGGATGCGGTGCAGCATGGCGGGAGGAATGAAGAAGCGCGTGCCCACGACGCGGGACAGGGCGCGCAGCGACAGTGCCGTCAGCCGGGGTTGGAGCAGGCGCCCCTCGAAGAAGTACGGCTGGGGCGCGCCGCCGCCGGAGGTCATGAGGCGCAGCGCCTGTCCGCGCTCCTCGGCCACGAGCTCCGAAGGGCCGCTGTACTGATAGGTGTGGCTCAGGGCCGTCATGTCTCGTCACCTCGCACCGCGTGGAGACGCGGGGTGGGTGTGACGCTAGCGTGACGACCTTCCTTGTCCAGTGACGTCTGGCTCGCCTGCCGCGAGGTATTCCCGCGAATGGCGCGGATGCGGGACCTTCACGCCTGGCGTCAGGCTCGCTCGGAGGATGCGCGGGGTGCACTCCGATGGCATGGTGACCTTCGACATGACCCGCCCCGCCGTGACGTTGCTCCTCTGCTGTGTTCCCTGGTTGGTGTTCGCGCAGGCCCCCGTGAAGGAGCAGTGGGTCGTCACGACGGACCTGTGGGGCAACCCGCTCTATCAGGCCCTGACGCTGGAGCGGACGGGCAAGCGGCTGGGGGGCGAGTTCGACGGGGACACGCTGGAGGGTGAGCGGACGGGCCAGGAGGTCCGCTTCACCGTCACGGACTCAAGCAAGGCGCGCTACAGCTTCACGGGCAAGGTGAGCGGGGACACGATGCGGGGCACCGCGGACATGCCCGACACGAACAACGCCCAGGCGCGGGTGAAGCATGCCTTCACCGCCCGCCGCATCGCCGAGCGTCCCTCGGGGCCTCCGCGTCGCCACGAGTTCAAGCCCACCACCTGGTCCAACGAGTTCTCCGCGACGCGCGAGCCGGTGCTGACGCTCTGGGCGGGTGACACGCTGAAGACGACCACGCTCGACTCTGGTGGCGTGGATGAGCACGGCGTCACGAAGGCGCTCTTCGGCAATCCCCAGACGGGGCCGTTCTTCATCGGGGATGCGCGGCCTGGAGACACGCTGGTCATCCACCTGAAGCGCGTGCGCTTGAATCGGCGTCACGCGGACAGTCTCGACAGCATCGTCGGAAGGGCGATGACGCCCGCGCTGGCGGCGAAGGCGACGGAGTTGGGCAAGCCCGTGCGCTGGACGCTGGACTGGGAGAAGGGCGTCGCGAGCCCTGAGACGCCGACGGAGCGACTGAAGGACTACACGGTGCCGCTGCGTCCCATGCTGGGAGGACTGGCCGTGGCGCCGGGCTTCGGTCTGCCCGCCTTCTCCACCGGGGACACGGGGCGCTTTGGCGGGAACATGGACTTCAACGAGGTGGTGGAGGGCAACACCGTCTATCTCCCCGTCTTCCAGCCGGGGGCCCTGCTCTATCTGGGTGATGCCCATGCCGCGCAGGGTGATGGTGAGACGTCACAGTACGCGTTGGAGACGTCGATGGAGGTGGAGCTGACCGTGGATGTCGTGCACGGCAAGGCGCCGTCGATGCCCCGGGTGGAGTCTCCCACGCATCTCATGGTGCTCGGGCAGGCGGGCTCGCTGGATGATGCGCTGCGCTCGGCGACCAGCGGCATGACGCAGTGGCTGGAGCAGGACTACGGGCTGTCGTTGTCGGAGAGCGCGCAGGTGTTGGGCACCAGCGTGCAGTACGTCGTCGCCAACCTCGCGGGGCGAAGCGTCGGCGTCGTCGCGAAGCTGGACAAGTCGCGACTGGCGAAGCTCCGCGCCACGGGGAAGTAGCGCGGCCCCATCATCGCAAGTGTGCGAGGCGTGACGCCGTGAATGCTCAAGGCACCGCGCGCCCGCCTATCGCCGGAAAGCGCTCATATGCACGGAGGAGCGCATCCAGGTGGGCGGGGTTGTCGAGATCGAGCGGTGCCTCCGTGAGCTGCACGAGCCATCCCCCCTTCGCCGTGCGCCGCGCTCGTGAGAGCAACTCGGCGTCGCGAGTGGAGTCCGGAAAACCGATGGCGTGAGCGGCGGCGGGCGACCAGTAGTTGATCCACCCCAGGCGCTGCGGAATCTCGGGTGCGCCGATTTTCACGGCGAACTTGAGCGCCGGCAGGCCCCGGGGCGGAATCCCCGGCTTGTGTACGGGGTCGATTGTCTGCCGTGAGATCTCTACCCCCGCGCGGAAAGGCGTCGCATGCCCCCAGAACGCCTGTGCACCCTCCGCCACACCCTCAAGCACATTCGCCGAGACCCCAATCACGGTCTCGTCGAGTGGCAATTCGGCATGGACATCCAGCAGTGGTTGGCCACCCGGCGCCTGGTTCGCGAGGAGCTGCAACCCAGAGATCGTCACGGGGAAGCGTTCGTCGCCATTGCATACCAGCGGGAATCGCCCCTTCGTCGTCGCTTCCGTGAGCCAGGCGTCGCGCTGAGGCAATGGGAGAGGCTGCCCTTCCTTGGAGAGCTTCCACTCCAGCCGTAAACCGGGAAACGCCCGTTCCATCCCCTGGACGATGGCGAGCGAGCGCTGGTCGTTGTCCGCCAGCGCGGGTGCATAGACGATGACAGCGAGGGGGTTGCGCCGAGTCATCGCTGGCACCCCGTGACGACGAAGTTGAGTTCGGGCACCCGGAGCTCCAGCGCATCTTTGTGCTCTTCGGTGCTCACTCCCACGACGAAACCATACCCACAGGACACCGCGATGGCATGCTCTTCCAGCAGTTCCGCCACTTGATCATCGACCACCTGCGTCTTGAGGAAGTCACTGTAGGTGTCGAATCGGTCGGTCTTGATCTCCCACAACACGCGCACGCCGACTTGCAGGGCGTCGAAGTGCTTGGTGTCAACGAGCACGTCCATCCCAGGGTAGCGGTTGGGTGGAATCCTGTCGGCGCACCGGTCATGTGCGTCGTCTCCACCTCGATGCTTGACCGGGATGGCCTTGCACCTGGGGTGGCGCTCGCGCTCCAGGGGCTCGGTCGGCACTGGGGGGAACCAGTCCTGCCCTGATGGTTCCAGCTTGGGACTCCGATTCGCGGAGAGGTCACTTGGAGCGGCCTTTGTTTGGGCCACAGGCTCTACCTCTTCCGAACTGCTTCCTCTCAGCTCATACGCATCCAGTGCTTCCTTGATGGCGAGGCCCACCACCACTGCGCCGACGATGATTACCGCGCCTGCGATGATTTCGGGAGCAGCCAGGACGCAGAGGCCGACTCCCACGACGACCGTGCCCGCGGAGGCAACGGCGCACCTGCCCGTTGGGTCGTTGAAACGGATCCGGTCATGGTTGATGGCCGGATAGCAGCGCTCCGCCAGCACGGGCCAGGGTTGGGAAGCCTCCCGGACGGCGCACCGTCCTCCGTCCGTCCACGGCAGCCTGGCCGCTCGCTGGAGGTTGGCGAACCGTGGGCTTCGGGAGGTGCGCCCTCTTGGGAGCGGTGCCGGCGTAGCGCACGCCGAGAGGAAGATCAGAAGTGCAGCGCAGGCGTGGAGTCGCAGGGCTACGTCCTTTCGTGCCAGAGAACAGGGGGAGGCTGGCCACTCCCATGAGTGTCGGGCGGCTCAAAGCCATGCATGCCGTACAAGCGCAACAGGTCGGGCCGGCCGTGGTGTTCAACGGCCGGCCCTGGTGACGCGGTGACTCACGTCACCCGCGAGTGACCTCAGGGGAAGAAGGCCGCGCGGTCACACGAGAGGCTTCCTCCCGCGCGGTACAGCATGTCCTGGTAGACGATGGTGTTGTTGATGGGGAACGCGCTCGTCACGGACGCCACCGTGGCGCCATTGCGCACCAGCCGGAAGCTCGGCGTGCCCTGCTGGAGCGGGACGCGGAACGACTGGATTCCCGCCGCCACGTTCGTGCGCTGCACGCTGCCCGCCAGCTCGATTTCCAGCGTCGCCGGCGCCGTCAGGAACGCGAGCAGCTCGATTTCGTTCACCGCGGGCGCGCCATTCACCAGCCGGTAGACGGCGCTCTGCTTCGTCAGGTCCGGCGCCGCGCTCGTCGAGTGCTGCCGGTGGAAGTAATACAACCCATCCCGGACGATGGGCGGCTGCACGCCTGTCTTGAACCACGCGGTGTAATACGCCGTCAGGTCGAAGGCGGCCCACTGCGTGCCGGAGGACGGGGAGAACTCCGTCGCCTCCGAATAGTCATTCCACGTGATGAGCTGCACCCAGTCCGCGCCGCCCTGGATGGCCGCGCTCCACAGGGCCCGGAGCGCCTGCGAGTTGTTCGCCTCCGTGTAGACGAGGTCCTTGGGGCGGGAGTCCTGCAAGGCCACCGGCGCCATCCACTGGAGCCCCATGCCGTGCGCCGTGCCGGGGTTGGCCAACTGCCCCGAGGCGCCGGAGAGCGTCCGGCTGCCCCAGGTGGACGTGCCATGCAACGGCACCACCGCCTTGAGTGTGTTCGTCTGCGCCACCCACGGGTTGACGTACACGGGCCACAGCGCCGAGGGGATTCCGCGTGCCTGGAGGGCCTGGACGACGGAGGCCCACCACTGCGGCGTGCGCTTGTCGGCGTAGTACGGCGCGAGCAGCAGGCGCCCATCGTCCAGGTGATACACCGCAGGGTGCGAGGCCACCGACGCGATGGAGTTCACGAACGCCGTCAGCGCCTCCGCGTCGGTGCCCGAGTAGGTGGAGGTCAGGTCCGGCATGAGGACGATGCGGAACCCGCTGTCGACGTTGCTCGCGGCCTGCAGCAGCTTCAGCAGCCGGTTCCAGTGCGTGCCGGTGTGGTTGAGGATGTCGTAGGTGAAGCCGTCCAGGCCCAGCGCCGAGGCGCGACGCACCTCCAGCTCGAAGTTCGCCAGCTCGTAGTCCACGCCCGCCGCGCGGGGCGCCTGGGGCAGGGGCCGCTGCTTGAGCAGACCGCCGCAGTACGCGAACTTGGAGTTCTCCCCGGTGGGCACCAGGTAGTGCCGCGCGTAGTAGTCGACCGAAGGCTCCCGGTTGTCGAGGGAGAGCGGGTAGGGCGAGAAGTAGTGCGCGAAGACCTTCTTCGGCGACGCGCGCAGCGTGCTCAGGGCCGGCAGGTCCAGCGGCCAGCACGGCGTGGCGGGCGCGGCGGAGACGTCCGCGGTCAGCTCCAGGTCGAAACTCAGGTCCGACGAGTTGAGCGTGGACTGGTGCACCTCCACCGCGAGCACGTTGGTGCCCGAGGTGAGCAGCGCGGCGGACACGGAGGCGCTGTGCCAGGTCAGCTCGGCGCTGTCCGCGATGACGGTGCTCGCCAGCGTCGACGCCGTCACCGTGCCCGCGGGCAGGTTGCTGCGAAGGACCTCCTGCCCGTTCAGGTAGACGATGGCGCCGTCATCGCGCAGCAGCCGCAGCACCACGTTGCTCACCCGGGAAGGGTCCGCGACGGTGAACGTCTTGCGCAGCCAGGTCGTCACGTAGCGCGACGACGTGCTGGGGCCGTAGGACACGACTGTCGCCTCGTCGCCGTCGCCATAGCCGAGCTGCGCGGGGCCCTGTTTCCACGCCGTGTCCACGTAGCCCGCCGCCGTCCAGCCGGCGCCCGGGTCCACGCCGGTGTCGCGATATCTCCACACACTGCCCGGTGCGACGAGCGTGCTGACCTGGAGGTGCTCCTCCGCTGTCGTTATCGTGGAAGGCGGTGGGGCTTCCTCGGGCCGGGAGGCGGGGCCGCAGGCTCCGAGGAAGGGAAGGAACAACGCAAGGCAGACCGCTCGACGAGGGGGTGTGGAGAGCATGGAGGTGTCGTCTTCCAGGGGGTGTGTAAAAACCGGAAGACTTCCAATCCATTGATAACAAGCAACGCTCTGTCTTGTCCCAGCTAGAAAATCGAGTCCTTGTCGGTGAGGTTGTAGACCTCCTGCACGTCGCGCAGCAGCTTGGGGAAGTCCAGCTCCAGGTCCCTCAACAGGCCGGTGCGCATGTCGAACACCCAGCCGTGCACGGTGGGGAAGCCCTTCTCCACGTAGCTGCGCTGCACGGCGGCCGTCTTGACGATGCTGATGCACTGCTCGGTGACGTTCAGCTCCACGAGCCGCGCGTAGCGGGCCTCGGGGTCCGTGAACGTGTTCAGCTCCGCCTTGTGGAGCCGGTAGACGTCGCGCACGTTGCGCAGCCACGGGTTGAGGATGCCCAAATCCTTGGGCTGCATGGCCGCCTTCACGCCCTGACAGCCGTAGTGGCCGCAGACGATGATGCGCTTCACCGACAGGTGGCGGACCGCGTAGTTGATGACCGACATCACGTTCAGGTCGACGTTGTTGACCAGGTTCGCGACGTTGCGGTGGACGAAGACGTCCCCGGGCTCCACGCCCATGATTTCGTTGGCGGGCACCCGGCTGTCGGAGCAGCCGATGTAGAGGTACTCGGGGTTGTGTTCCGCGGACAGACGCTCGAAGTACTGCGGGTCGTCCTTCGTCTTGTCGGCGGACCAGCGGCGGTTGTTCTCGAAAATCTTTTCGTAGGAGGGCACGGTCCCGGTGCATGCCGCCCCTGCGCCCCCGCGTCAACGGGGACGTGTCATTTCCGGTTCGCGGTGGACACGCCTCAGCGGGCGAGCTGGATGAGCCTGGGCGGCGAAGCCCTCAGCTGGCGCATGTCGACGAGGATGTCGTACGCGCGGGACTCGGGCAGGACGGGACCCGCGGCGAAGCGGTAGAGGCTCCGCGTGTCCTTCTCCTGGGGGAAGCGCTCCCGGACGGCGGTGGCGAGCAGCTCCTTGGCCACCCACTCGGTGTCGACGGACACGGAGCCGAACTCGTCCAGATAGCGCTGGGACGCGGCGGAGTCTCCCTGCCGCGCGGTGAGGACGAAGACGCGCGGCTTGCGCGCGGGGACGATGGCGGAGGCCCCCTGCCGCATCAGCGCCAGCTCCCGCTCCTGCGGCACCGCGAACAGTTCCACGGACTGCTGATGCGCGAGCAGGGCGCTCACCGCGACGAACCCGCCCAGCAACGCCACGGCCACGCGAGGTCCCCGCGTGGGAAACCGGTCCCCCAGCTTCACCATCGCGGCGAAGAAGAACACGCTCCACACCCCCGTGAGGGCATAGAGGGTGCGGTACGTGGGCCACCGCTCGCTGGCGAGCAGGCTCGCGCAGTACGCGACGCCCGACAGGCCCACGAGCGCCACCACCCACGTCCCCACGCCGACGCGTCCCGTGCGACGCCCCTCGACGACGAGCCCCAGCGCGAGCACCGTCAGCGTCACGCCCACCATGGGCCAGTACCCCCACGAGGGCGCGGCGTCCGTGTCGTTGAGCGCATTCAGCGCCAGGGCATTGGGCAGCACCTGGGTGACGAACCAGACCGCCTTGGCCACGAAGTGCCGCTCCAGCACCATGCGCGGCGACGGGGTGAACACCCCCAGCGCGAACGTCATCCGGGTGACGACATACGCCAGCCCCAGTCCCCCGCCCACGACGAGCACGTGGCTCGCGAGCCAGCGCGCGGACGCGCGCACGTCGTCGAAGCGCCGCGTCACCAGCGCCGCCGCGAGCAGCACCGCGTAGAACGGACCGCTCGCCTGATAGATGAGCGTCGACGCGGCCAGGGCCACTACCCCGCCCACGCACCAGGACACGCTCCGCGCTCCGCCCGTCGAGGTGCCCACGCCTCTTCGCGCCAGGGCGAACGCCCCCACGCTCAAGAGCAGCGCCACCGCCTGGGGCCAGCAGATGCTCCAACTGGCGACCACCTGCGCGGAGGGAATCACGATGAGGAAGGCGGCGAGCAGCGCGGCGGGAGACCTCCGCCACCCCTCGGCCCGGAACAGGAGGTAGAGCGCGAGCGACAGCAGGGCCAGCCCCAGCACGCCCAGGGCCCGCAGGCCGCCCAGCCCATCCACGTCGTCGACTTCACGCGTGGAGCGCTCCAGGAGCCAGCCGTACAGCGGACGGCCCATGGCGCCGCACACCCGCAGAATCTTCCCAGGCTCCTCGCGGGCCTCCCTCAGAATCGCGTAGTCGTCGCGCAGGCCATAGTCCAGGGAGATGGCGCTGCCATAGACGACCCAGGGAAGCAGGAAGAGCAGGGCGGCCGTACCCAGTGCTCGGAAGGCACCTGTCGTGATGCGTGTCTGCAGGGGGAACCTCTGAAGGCTCGCGAGCCTAGCAGAGTCGTATGACGCGTCTCGGTATGCGTGAAGTCTCACGCCAGAGTGAAACGTCCCACAACGACTTCACCGCCCGGCCGCCCAGGCCCATGCGGCGTGTCCCTCTGGACGAAGCAGCAGCCCTTCCAGGCCGTGGAGCGGGGTGGCGTCGTCGGAAATGTCGAGTTCCAGCACCTCCAGCCTCGGTGTCCAGCCTGGCGCGGGCCCCCACCGGGTGGG
>NZ_JABUMQ010000242.1:0-17765 GCF_013336645.1 Myxococcus sp. CA039A
CCCCGGGACCACCTGGCCCCCCGGGACCACCGGGGTTGTTGGGGTCTCCGGGGTCGGTGCCTGGCGTGATGGAGCCCTTGCACGCAACGAGGCTCAGCAATCCGGCCAGCAGGAGGATACGGTTCATACGGACAGTCTGAATCGGACGACCGGTGGGATAGCAAGCAGGTTCTGCCAATCGGGCTCAGACCTGACCGGGCGCCCCGTGGTACCGCCGGTTCAGCACGCGCTCGGCCACCCCGGAGTCCATCCCGCGCGGCGTGGCCGCCAGCACCGTGCAGAGGATTCTCAGGGGCGCGACCGTGAGCAGCACGCGACAACGCAGCAGGTCGAAGCTGGCGCGGCCACACAGCTGACGCTCGGGAAGGTTGAGCTTCATGATCTGGCCCTCGGCCTTGGCGTTACTCCAGAGAGGGGGCAGTGCAGCCCGGACAGCATCCTCCCGTCCCGTTGACAGGCCGCGCTCCCATCAGGTGTGTGGCAGGAGCCTGGGCCTGTTGGCTTGAGCCGCTCGGCCATCCTCTTCTTCGTGCTGGGGGCGGACCTGCTCGCGCGGCTGGACGTGGCGAAGGGCCAGCGCGCGACGCGTAGGCCTGCCGGCGGGCTTCACACGCGCCCCGCACGGGAGGATGGTGGAGGCCCATGGCCCAGTTGCTGACCCTCCTCGAGTCCGAGCAGTTCCGCGTGCTCGATTCGCGCTGCCGGCATCCGCGCGCGGGGCCCGCGGAGGAGCGAGGCGGGGACCCGGGACACCTGGTGCTGCTGCGCCGCGGCTGCTTCAGCTACCACCGGGGGCTGCGGCGCTTCGTCGCGGACCCCTGCACCGCCCTGCTGCACCACCCGCGCGTGGACTACCGGGTCGGCCATCCGGGCGCGGAGGGAGACGATGCGACGGTCATCAAGCTCGCACCGGACCTCTTCGACGAGCTGTGGGGCCGGCGTGGCCCGGACCATCCGGAGCTGGGGCTGAGCGCCGCGGTGCACCTGCGCCACGCGCGCGTGTGTGCCGCCCTGCGCGACCCGCGCGGAGACCGGCTCTCGCGTGAGGAGACGGTGTTCGCACTGCTCGAGGTAGCCGCTTCGGACAGGCAGCGCGCGGAGGCCCCTGCGCGCGGAGACCGGGGCGCACGGCGCCGCACGGTCGGCCGCGTGCGCGCGCTGCTCGCGGCCCAGCTCTCGGCGAACCTCTCGCTCGACACCGTCGCGCAGGAGGCCCGCTGCTCACCCTTCCACCTCATGCGCCTCTTCCACGCGGAGACGGGGCTGTCCCTGCGCGCCTACCGCCGCCAGCTGCGGGTTCTCACGGCGCTGCAGCGGCTCGCGGAGGGCGAGCAGGACCTCGCGCGGCTCGCACTGGAGCTGGGCTTCTCGCACCACAGCCACCTCTCGCAGAGCGTGCGCCTGGTGCTGGGGAGCAGCCCCGCGCGCCTGCGTGCGGAGCTGCAGCAGGTCCGCGCAGGTTCCTGACAGCGGGGCGGCGCGCACGCCTCTAGCTTCGCGTCCATGAACCCCCTCCACCTGCTCCGGCCGCTGCTCTTCGCCTGCTTGCCCGCCCTCGTGTTGTACCCACTCCCGGGGATTGCCCAGGATCGCGAAGCCTCTGCGCCTGCCCCGCGCGATGGCCAGCGTGACTTCGACTTCGAGATCGGCACCTGGCGCACGCAGCTGAAGCGGCGCCTGCGCCCGCTGACGGGCTCGAACACCTGGGTGGAGATGAAGGGGACCACTGTCGTGCGCAAGGTGTGGAACGGCCGCGGCAACCTCGTGGAACTCGTAGCCGACGGCGAGGGTGGGCGATTCGAGGGCCTCAACCTGCGCCTGTACAATCCGCGGACGCGCCAGTGGAGCCTGCACTTCGCGAACAGCCGCGATGGCACCCTCGCCGTGCCGACCGTGGGCGAGTTCAAGGAAGGACGCGGTGAGTTCTACGCCCAGGAGCGGCTCGACGGGCGCGCCATCATGGTGCGCTTCGTCATCTCGAACGTGACGCCTACTTCCGTCCGCTTCGAGCAGGCCTTCTCGGACGACGGAGGCAAGACCTGGGAGGTGAACTGGATCGCCCAGGACACGCGGGTCGACGCGGCGGCCGGCAGGACGAAGCAAGGCGCAGGCACCGATTGAGGCAGCACTGCCGGCTTCCGAGGCGGGCCCTGCCGACCGAGGGCACGGCTGAAGCGACGTCGCCGCCGCCTCTGCCCCTTCTCCGACATCGAACACCCTTCCATCACATCAAGGGTGTCCATGGTGGCGGACGACGCTCAGTCCACACGGCGGCCGGTGAAGCTCACCCAATGGGTGCACGTGACGTTCTTGAAGTCTTCTGACACGGCGGTGGTCCGGACGTCGACGAAGCCCTTGATCCGGTCCGCTTCGAGCGAGTCACCCTCGATGAAAAAGCGCTGCACCGTGGTCCCGCCGCCGATGTCATCGAAGGTCTCTGAATTGAGATCCACGAACTGGTAGGGGCCGCTTTCGGACGAGGTGCCGTTGAGGACGAAAGGCGTCTCGATCGGCACATCTGTGTACCCATGGAGCAGGGCCCGGAAGAAGCCAGGGACCTCGATACGAGTGTCCGAGCGCTCTCCCGCGGTGATGGTCCACCGCTGCTGCGAAGAGACGTCCCAGGCGCGGCCGACGCCCTCGCGGCCGTTGTCGCAGACATAGGGCACGGCGCTCAGCTCGGCCTCGTTCATCTCGATGTCGTACACACTCTTCTCGAAGCCACACCCCGTCGACAGCCCCACCAGGGCGCCGATGGCTCCCAGTCCCGCGAACCTTGCCTTCATCATCCGATGTCTCCTCAATCCAGGCCCCTGCCCCAGCAGGCCCGAGCGACCCATGAGACCTTCTCCCCGGGATGGGATTCAAGAGGCCGCTTGAATCCCCATCACCCGACAATCATCCCCCTCCGACGAGGAGTCCCACCGATGCCGTTCTCCGGGTGCGGACGTCGTCTGTCGAGCGTGGCCTTCGCCAGCTCCCGCGCGGTGACCACCCCACAGCGGGTCAGGTGGCCAGCGCAGGGTGCTGGCCGTCACCAGGGCGCGATGGCCAAGTCCGATGACGATGCCGCATTTCGCCCAGAGACCCGGGACCTGAGGGCTAGACACAATCACATACCAATCGACCACACATCGACACTCGACGACTTTCACATCAATCCCAGGCGCTCACCGACTTATTCTCCGCGCACCCGAAGGCAGCCCAGCCGCCCCCGCCCGGACTGAAATCGCACTGAGGACTGCCCTTGGGCATCCGACCCACAAACAAAGGAATGCCAGGCATGTCTAATTACAAGGTCCAGAACCAATGGGGTGGCTCGTCGGCTCCTTGGAATCCGGGGGGCAACTGGGTGATTGGCGGCCGCGAGAAGCAGAACGTCGTCGCGATGAAGGTCACCTCCAACGATGGCGGCCAGACGCTGACCGGGAGCATGACCTACAACGGCGAGGGGCCTATCGCCTTCCGCGCCACCCTCACCAGCCCGAACAACTACGTGGTGGAGAATCAGTGGGGTGGGCCGACCGCGCCCTGGAATCCAGGTGGCACCTTCGTCCTCGGCTCCCGGCAGGGGCAGAACGTCATCGCCCTCGACCTGACCTCCGGCAACAGCGGGGAGTCACTGACCGGGACCATGACGTACAACGGTGAGGGCCCCATCGGCTTCCGCGGCAACATGGGCTGACGCCGCACCCGATGACACTTCCCGGCGGGCCCACGTCCAGGGCCCGCCCTTCACTGAGTTGGAGTCCCCTGAAGGGCTCCCTCATCGAATCGTGGTCATGAGAGGCGATGGATACTTCCTGCAGAAGAACTGCATGAAGCCGCCATTGTTGATGTCGGCCTCCATGCGCTACTTGAAACGAGTAGGACTTGCTCGTGGAGTATGACGCATCAGCGCGGTGGGGGCCCTGTTGACTGAGTCGGGATATGCGAGGCAATCAACGAGCGAACAACGGCTCACGACGCGCCGCATCCTGAGGTCCACGGCTGGCTCCATGCCCCCACAGGGCGCCCGATGCACGCGGCGCCCTGCCCCGACCGCTGCGTTCAGCGACGGCTCACCTCAGTGGACGCGACCCGCCGGCAGGTTGGAGGGCGGCGGAAAGCCAGGCACCGCGGGCCGGACCGATTCACTCGAACCCGAGAGCATCGACGTGCCCAGGGTCTCCATTGCCCGAGCGAGAGGATTCGCCGCTGGCACGCCACACACGAGCGACGTCATGTCCGCCTGGCGCCGAACCAGGTCCGCGAAGGTTCGCGTCACGGAGGGGTCGAACCGATCCGGAATGGGCCCAGACGTCACGAGGAACGGAGACAAGGCCGACGACACTCCCTCGGCGCGAGGGTGCACGTGCAAGAAGACGGTGCCCGTCTCCCCTCCGTGACAGCCACTGCAGGTGTTCAACGAGAACTTGTGGCGCGCCTCGGTGGAGACCTGCGGCACGGCCCACGCGAAGTTGGGGAACGTAAACGCGGAGCCCGCGAGCAGGGGTTGGTTCTCGAAGAACTCCGGGACGGTGTGCGTCTCCGTGAGGATGGAGGACAGGTTCAGGTTGACATAGTCCCCCAGGGTGCGCGAGCCGTCCCAGAACAGGGTGGGCGAGAGCGCGACGTGCGCGGGCATCAACCCTCCGGGGCCCAGGTGGAACTCACGCAGCTCCCAGAGCGGCACCAACGCGTTCTCGTTGGTGCGGACCTGGTGGATGGCGCTGCCCAGGTGCGCACCCCGCGCGACGAAGGACTTCGTGAAGCGGCTCGTGAGGGCCTCGAGCTTCTCGTTGTAGCCGGGGCTCCCGACACCGATGCGCCCCAACTCGTGCCAGTCCCGCGCCCAGCGCTGGAACTCATCCGGTGAGCCCCCGGGCAGGATGTATTCCAGGATGACGGTGAACGGCAGCGGATGGCCGTTGGGGTCCGTCACGCCAAACACGAAGCGCCCCTCGCCCGCGAACTCGCCCTCCTTGCGCAAGTCCATCCGGTTGACGATGGCCAGCAGACGGAACGGGGCCACGTTGAAGTCCAGGGAGGGTCCCGGCCCACTGCTGTTCTCCCACGGCTGCAGCACCATCCCCGCCATGTTGGGCCGCGCCCCGACCTCCGTCGCACCGATGAACTGGTCCGACATCCAGGTGGACAACCAGTCGCGGACCAGGTCCGACGGGTCCTGCCCGCCGTTCATCTCGCGCATGAGGTGACCGAAGGTCCACACACCGTCACCCGTGGTCCTCAAGGGGTCATCGACCACGGAGAGGTCGGTGATCATCAGCTCGGACGAGATGTCCACGCCACACGCCAACGGCGCGCACGCACTGGGGGACTCGCAGCCGTTGGCCGCGCTGCCGTCACAATCGAACGTGCCCACCACACAGCCCAGCCCGCAAGTCCCCGCGCCGCACACGGCACGGGCAGACGGAGCGCCAGCGCACACGGTGCCGCAGGCCCCGCAGTTCGCCTCGTCCGCGAGCAGGTCCCCCTCACACCCGTTGGCCGGATTCCCGTCGCAGTCCGCGAAGCCCATGTCGCAGCCCACCGGCACCGGAACACATGCGGAGCGATTGCCCACCACGTCGCGCGCATCCGCGAACAGCGGCCCGAGCCGCTGGCCCGGCGTCAGCGCCATCGTCACCGAGCCATCCACGCCCACCACGAAGGGACCTGATGGCGAGAACAAGGTGGCGCACGCAGCATCCATGAAAAGCGTGACTCGCGAGTCCACCTCCCCCATCGCGCGGACCAGCCCCCCGGTAGCGTTCCCATCGACGGGAATGAAGCCCGGCATGAACCGAGGCGCGGGAGGGGCGATGCCGTCGTGCCGGTAACTGATGGCCGTCGAACACGCCGACACGTTCCCCGCAGGGTCCATGGCCCGCGCGGAGATATCCGTCACCGTGTTGGCCGTGACAGTCACGGAAGCAGAGAACGCGCCCGTGGAGGCATCCGCCACGGCGCTCACCGCGACAGGCGCCACGCAGCCCGAGCCCTTGAAGACTTGAACGGTGCCTCCCTTCTCCGCGGTGCCGCGCACCTGAGGCGTGAGCGAGTTGCCCGGAGACACCGGCTGGAACCCCGTCAGCACAGGCACCGCCGGGGCAACGCTGTCCTGCACGTAGCTGATGGCGGTGGCACACGCCGACACATTCCCCGCCAGGTCCACGGCCCGCGCGGAGAAACTCGTCGTCGTGTTGGCCGTGACAGTCACGGAAGCAGAGAACGCGCCCGTGGAGGCATCCGCCACGGCGCTCACCACGACGGGCGCCACACAGCCCGAGCCCTTGAAGACCTGAACCGTGCTCCCCTTCTCCGCGGTGCCGCGCGCCTGGGGCGTCAATGAGTTGCCCGGTGACACGGGTTGGAAGCCCGTCATCACGGGCGCCGCCGGAGCCATGCTGTCATGCACGTAGCTCAGGGGTTGCGAGCATGCGGACACATTCCCGGAGGAGTCCGTCGCCGTGGCGGTGAAGACCGTCGTCGCGTTGGGATTCACGGGGACGACCGCCAGGAAGAGCTGCTCCGTTCCCGCGGTGACCGAGACCGATGGCGTCCCCGAGCAGTTGGCGTTGGGGTAGACGCGCACCGTCGACCCGGTCTCCGCGTTTCCAATCAGATTGGGGTTTGAAGTGGTGGACGGTGGGGCCGGGGTGAAGTGCGCGAGGACAGGCGCCGTGGGGGGCGTCGTATCCGGCAGACAGCCGAGCAGTTCGAGCCGCCCTATCGAAACAACCTCGATGCCCGCGCGCGAATCATTGTCATCCGTCACGTTGAGGCGGAACTTCGGGTAGGTCGCGGTGGCCGCCAGGGTGTACACACGGCGCTCCGTGCCCCCCCAGTTCACTTCGTTGGTTCGGGTATCCACCACCACCCACTGCGAGCCGTTCCAGCCCTGGAGCGTCCAGGCCTTGGGCGCGCGAGACGTGAGCGAGCCATTCGAGAAGCGGATGGCGTAGCGGATGATTCGCCGCGGGCCGTCCGCCCATTCGTAGCCAATCCACGCGGGGCTCTGCTGTAGCCCGGAGATCCACATCGAGCCGGAGCTATCGACCTCATCGAATGCCAGCCAGGCCTCGTAACCGGGGCCGAAAGCCCCCGAGCGAGTCACGATGCCGACTGGCAACGTGCCGCTCGTCATCACAGGGACCTGGCTGCTCCCGCATGTGATTTCCTGGGACTGGTGGGCCAGGTCCGCGCGAGGCGCCTCCGGTGCGTCGCCCTCCTCCGGACCAGGTCGACATCCCGGAGCACACACCACAAACAGGGTGCCCACCATGAGCAAGCGCCGCCACGACTTCATGAATCGCATGTCACTCCCTCGGCCGTCTGCGGAGACCACGAGCCGTGCGGTCTGTCGCCACTTCGTGGTTCCACCCGGCTATCTACGCCGCCGAGACAGGCGTCTTGCGCGGGAAGGGCTCAATCCCCTCTACGGCGGGACGAAACCGTCGGGCCGAGGGATGAAGCCTCCCGGGCCCCATCTCCATCCCGGCCGCCATGTCGAGCGGGCGTGCCCATTCCCGCCCATCGGAGACTCGCCCTGCCCTTCCTCCCGAGACTGGATGGGAACGCGGTTGATGGCTCCGGATGTTGTGGAGGACACTGGGCAGATGCCTCGGCCCTCCTCGCGTCCCGTCAGCCTCTCGAAACGCGCGGTTCAGGGCGTGCTGGCGCTACTGGTCCTCACGGTGGCCTATCAGGTGTACGACCGGATGAGGCTGCGCATGAGTGGCGCACCCCGGGCCGCGCTGGAGAAACTGGCGGCGTGCACGGAGGCTCGCAACCTGCTGGGCGAGCCCATTGACGCGGCGTGGTGGGGCTGGTCCTACGGATACCTGAAGGTCCCTCGGAAGAGTCAGGCCTGGTCCGCGACCTCTGGCCGGGTGGACTGGCGAATGCCAGTGGCGGGGTCGACCGGTCGTGGAGTGCTCCACTTCCAGGGCGAGAAGATCAACGGCTTCTGGGTGCTGGAGGGAATCCTCGAGACCGAGGGCGCCGCGATACAGACGCACGGGTGCGCGGCACTGTAGGGCTGACGTCGTCCCCTTCCACTCCCCGTCGACTCTCGCGAAAGCGCTGACACGGCATGAGCGCGCGCTCGGTGTTCCACGCGCATGAGTGAAGTCGCGCGGAAGGAGTTGGAGCACGGGACGGAGCCTCTGCTCAAACGTCACGCCGCCGGTCCTCGCGGTAGATGCCGACGCGCGGGAGTCAGTCCATGAGAACGCACTCGCGAAAACGACGCGCCAGCGGCGCAAAGGCTGCGCGGCGCGCAAAGACTGCGCCGTAGCGCGCAAGTGTTGCGCGTCATCACGAAGCGCCGCGCCCGGAGCCACACTCCAGCAATCCGACAGGCCTCACCATCCGCACGCGACAGCAACATCCCACTTCCGCGTAGCACGAGCATTGCTAGGTTGCCCTGCGTGCCCCCCACCTCCCGCACCGTGCTGGCCGTGATCCTCGGGATTGCCATCGGTGTGGCGGTTGGCCTCGGCGGCTTCACCTTCGTGTACGCGAAGGGCTCGTCCTACCTGCAAGACGACCCGGCCGCCTGCGCCAACTGCCACATCATGAACGAGCAGTACGAAGGCTGGCGCAAGAGCAGCCACCACGCGGTGGCCACCTGCAACGACTGCCATACGCCTGCGGGTTTCCTGCCCAAGTACTACACGAAGGCGAGCAACGGCTTCTGGCACTCCTACTACTTCACCACCGGCACCTTCCCGGACCCCATCCGCCTGCGTCCGGGCAATCGCGTGGTGACGGAGAACGCCTGCCGCAAGTGCCACGGTCCCATCGTGGAAGCCATTGAAACGCCCCCCACGGGCCACGAGCAGGTGGCCCCCAGCGAGCAACTGCAGTGCCTCACCTGCCACAACTCCGTGGGCCACCCCGAAGGTTCGGGGAACCCCGAGCTCATCCGTAAGGAGAACGCACGATGACCGAGCCCGAGAAGGCCCCGGAGAAGCGCCGACGCTTCAGCGGCACCAGACTCGTGGTCGCGGTCGCTGTCGCCGCGGCGCTGGCCGCGGCGGGTGTCACCGCGCTCCTGGTCAACATCATGGAGCGCAAGCAGGAGGCGAGGAACCCCTTCTACCGGGTGGTGGAACTCGACGACACCATCACGGACCCCGCCGTGTGGGGGAAGAACTTCCCGCTGCAGTACGACGGCTACAAGCGCACGGTGGACCAGCAGCGCACCCGCTACGGCGGCAGCGAGGCGGTGGCGCGCACGCCCACCCAGGCGGACCCCCGCTCGGTAGTGGCGCAGAGCCGGCTCGAGGAAGACCCGCGACTGGTCACCATGTGGAGCGGCTATGCCTTCGCCACCGACTTCCGCGAGGAGCGTGGCCACGCGCACATGCTCGAGGACCAGGTCTTCACCGAGCGCCAGCACGTAACGCAGCAGCCGGGCACCTGCATCCACTGTCACGGCAGCGTGTACGTCCCCTACAAGAAGCTGGGCGACGGGGACCTCATCAAGGGCTTCGAGAAGATGAACCAGATGCCCTTCGCCGAGGCGCGCAAGCTCGTGGAGCACCCGGTGTCCTGCATCGACTGCCACGACCCCTCCACGATGCAGCTGCGCGTCACACGCCCCGGCTTCATCGAGGGCATCGCCGCGCTCAAGGCCAGCCAGGGCGTGCCTGACTTCCGCGTGAATGAGCACGCCACGCGCCAGGAGATGCGCACGTACGTCTGTGGGCAATGCCACGTCGAGTACTACTTCAAGGGCAAGGAGAAGCGCCTCACCTACCCCTGGGCCAAGGGCATCAACGTCGACCAGATCATGGCCTATTACGACGAGGACGGGCACACCGACTG
This sequence comes from Myxococcus sp. CA039A, assembly GCF_013336645.1. NCBI lineage: Bacteria > Pseudomonadati > Myxococcota > Myxococcia > Myxococcales > Myxococcaceae > Myxococcus > Myxococcus sp. CA039A. Next base: position 9,817 of record NZ_JABUMQ010000242.1, read on the forward strand.
GACCCACAAGCTCACCGGCGCGAAGGTCCTCAAGGCGCAGCACCCCGAGTTCGAGATGTACAACCAGGGCATCCACGCGAAGAGCGGCGTGGCCTGCGCCGACTGCCACATGCCCTACCAGCGTGAAGGGGCGATGAAGATCAGCGACCACCACGTGCGCAGCCCGCTGCTCAACATCAACCGCGCCTGCCAGACATGCCACAAGTGGAGCGAGGCGGAGCTGCTCGACCGCGTGGAGACCATCCAGACGCGCACCTTCGAGACTCGCAACATCGCCATGGACGCGCTGGTGGACCTCATCCACGACCTCGAGAGCGCACAGAAGGCGGGCCTCCCCGAGGAAGCACTGGCCAAGGCGCGTGACTTCCAGAAGCGCGCCCAGTTCTACCTGGACTTCGTGGAGGCGGAGAACTCCATGGGCTTCCACGCGGACCAGGAGGCGGTGCGCATCCTGAGCAACTCCATCAACTTCTCGCGCCTGGGCCAGAACGCACTGCGGCCCGGCGGTGGAGCCTCCACCGCGCCGAACCAGCGGCCACCGGGAGCCCCCAAGGCCACCGGGAGCGAGGGCACGCGACAGGGCTCCAGGTAGCCACGGGTTGACGCACCTCCGGTGGAGGCAAGGCCATCTCCGTCTTCGTGAACGAAAAGGGCATCACGAAGAACGTGCCTGGCACCACGTCGGACCGGTGGTTCCCGAGACCCGGGCAGCTTCCGACGCGGCGGACAAACGCGTCCTCGAAACCCGGCAGGACATGTCCGAGCACTCCACGGGCCAAAGGAGAAGCCGCTCCATCTTCTTCCGACTGGACGGAGGGACCCTTGAGCATCGGCCCGCTGAGCGGGGACTGCATGTAGCATCGGCCAACTGGCGCCGCCCGACAGAACGGCACTTGGATTAGACTGACGGCCATGAACCGTCAGACATCGCGACACCGCTGCTTGCTGGGGTTGACCGTCATCGTGCTCACCACGGGCTGCGCCAGTTACAAGAGTGACATGGACAACCTCTGCCACTCCGTGGAGCGCTCGAAGGCCCGCGACCTGCCCATCAAGGAGGAGGACGTCCTGACCATCGCGGCATCCTGGGCCGGCGAGCGCGCTCGCTCCGAGGACGGCCTGGCGTTGCTGAATGCGGTCGCCCATGTCGAGCCCGGGAGCAAGGGCCGGGTCATCCGGGATGCAGCGAGGGAGGCGGGAGTCATGAACTGCCCGTTCGCCGATGAACTTGAAGCCTCCGTCCTCGCGGACCGGGCGCAGCGGGAGCGTGAGGCGTTGCTTCGCGAGCAAGCGCGGTCAGCGAAGGAGCCCACCGCGCCGACGCCAGCACCGTAGGCACGGCCTCTCGCGCGCGGGTGCGCTGCATCAACGCGCACTCTCCCCCCGCTGGCAGGCATCGTTCACGTCCCTGTCTCTGGCCCCCCCGTTTGCGAGGCTCCAGCGAGACTGGTAGACGCTCTCCAATCCCGCCGCTTTGGCGGGTCTGACGCGGAGAGCCTGGATGAACAGCCTTGGACGTCTTGCAGTGGTGTGTGGCCTGTTGACGCTGATCGGTTGCGGTCCGGAAGCCCCTGTCCCGGAGGCCTCGGAGGAGGCCACCACGAGCCAGACCGCCGTCCCCGTGGGCCATCCCATCTGCCCGGAGGTGATGCCTCCGCTGTGCGAGGACGGAGACCTCTACCCCATCTACTCGGGCAAGTGCCTCATCGGCTTCAACTGTGTTCCCCATGTTGTCGCCAACGCCATCTGTCCGAACCCGGTCTATCCGGCCCCGGGCTTCTGCGAGGACGGCGTCATCACCCCCGTGTACGTGGGCGGCTGCATCGTTCGCTATACCTGCACGCGGTAGTCCCCCGCGCGCCCGCCCACCGTGGGTTGCGTGGGCGGGCCGCATCCACACCGCTACTGACAGGCGATGCCGGGCAGGCCCCGATACGCGCCCTGCGACGTCCACCGCGTATACGGCGTGCCGCACGAGCCCGCGTACGGGTCATCCGTGCCGTAGCCCGGCACCCAGTATTCGAAGTGCAGGTGTGGACCCGTGGAGGCACCCGACGAGCCCACTCGCGCAATCCAGTAGGCGCAGTCGAGCGACGTGCCCCGGGCGAACTGCTGCGTGTAGGCCTTCAAGTGCCAGTACCAGGTCTGGGTGTTATCCGGGTGCCGCATGATGATGTAGTTAGCCGTGTAGAGGCCGCAGGCGGCGTAGGGGTTGGACTGGTTCCAGTAGTTGCACCGGTCGTAGTACCCATCCACGTTGGACTCGATGTAGCCCCGCGCGGCATTCATCGCCCAGACGCCGTAGTCCATCTTGCTGAACCCGCCGACCAGCGCGTAGTCCGTGCCCGTGTGGCCACTGTATCGAACACCACCACAGGCGTAGTCCCGGCCACCGTAATCCTTGTACGCGCTCACGGTACACCCGCCGTTTCCGCACTGGTCCGCGAGCTGCGACGCGGGAAAGCGGAACATTGTCTGCGCGGAGGACAGGGCCGGAAGGGCCAGCAGCGAGAAGGCCAGCGCCACCGTGAGCTGCTTCAGCATCGCGCGCATCACTTCTCACCTCCCAGGTCCGCGGAGGCCGCGCCCGTTCGCACGTTCAGCTTCCAGAACTCACCGCCGCCCGCGTTGTAGCGGAGCACGTCGTCGCTCACCCATTCCATGTGATGACTGGAGACGGGCGGTGGCACGAAGCCCTTGGGCGGGCCGCCATACAGCATCGTGCTGTCCATCCCGACGTTGGTGAGTTGCTTCGGCGCCGAGCCATCCACGTCCGTCACGTAGAACGACGCCACGGTGGTGCGGCCGGACACGAAGACCACGGTCCTGCCATCCGGAGAGATGCTGGGCGTCGCGTCCACGCCGGGGCCATCCGCCAGCACCTTCACTCGGCCCTTCATGTCGATGATGCCCACGGAGGTCTCGTGCTTGGGGCCACGGGACATCGCCAGCGTGGCCACCAGGGCGTCGCCCTTCGCCGTGGGGAACAAGTCTCCGCCCACACCCTGAGCCAGCAGTCGCTCGCCGCCGTTGGCATCGCGCAGGCGCAGGTTGCCCTCGCCATCCAGCAATGCCACCTCGGGGCCGACCGTCCGGGCCTCGCGGTACTTGAACTCACGGGCCACCACTCGCACCGCGCCCGTGGCCTCGTCGTACTGGACGATGGCCAGCAGCGGCAGCTCGTCCGTGCCCAGCGCCTCGGCGGGAATCTCCGCGACCACGCCCGCCAGCATTCCCTTGCCCTGCCCGAAGAGGTGGACGAACCGGGCCTTGGGTCCGAACTCCTTCGCGACGGCGGGAGCGATGAAATCACGCGCCTTCGTCACACGGCGCAGGTCCGCCGGATTCATGCGGTCCGCCGCGGAGGCGCTCGCAGCCGCCAGCGTCAACACGGTGAGTGCCAGGAATTGTCTTCTCATGTCGCTCCAGGGGTGAGGGGTGACCCATTCGATGATGTGTGACGAATGGGTTTTCCTACCGCACGGGAACGAGTTGCTTGGAAACCAATGATTGCTTGAGCGCGTAAAATTGAAGACAGGGTGTGTTTCTCGGCTCCTCGGGTCGCGGATGTTTTCAGTCCGCGCGGTCGCGGCGTTCAGGCCGCCGCTTGATCGGCGCGGGGGGCAGCCCCCTGCCACGCGGCCTGACGTTGAGGCGCGCGCGAGGCATGAATGGCATCCAGCAGTCGACGGCCCGTCTCGCGGTAGTCAAAGGAGCGCACAGCCCGTTCGCGTGCGGCCCGCGCCATCCGCTCGCGCAGCGCCACATCCTGCCCGAGCCGGAGGAACACGTTCGCCAATCCCTCTTCATCCCCCTGCGCCACCAGCAGGCCCTCCGCCCCGTCGGAAATCATGTCTGGCGTGCCCCCGATGATGGAGCAGACCGGGGGGACGCCACACGCCATGGCTTCCATGACCGCGACGGGAGAGGCCTCGCCGAGACCAATACTGGAGAGCACGAAAGCATCGGCCCCGTGCAGCAACTCGATCACCGCGGATTCTCCGAGCGGCCCCACCAGCTTCACGTGCGGCTCCAGCCCGAAGCGGGCAATGGACTGGCGGATCTCCTGCTCGTGCGGCCCCCGTCCCCCCACGGTGAGGTGTGCTCGAAGCCCTCGGTCCAACGCCTTGCGGAGTGCGGCGAAGGTATGGACGTGGCCCTTGCAGAGGTGCAGCCGCCCAACGGAGACGAGGTGAAGGCCGCGGGGGGACTCCACGCGCTGCGGCGGAGGAACGAAGCGGTCGGTGTCCACCCCCATCCACAGGGTGTAGGTACGCTCCGGCGGCAGCCCCACGTCCTCGATGAGTTCGCGCTGCATGGGGCGCGCGGCGGCGGCCACGAACGTGGCGTCCCAGGCCTTCGCGGCGTGGTCCGTTCCATACACAGGCAGGTCGCCGTGGAGGTGGAAGCTATAGCGCGGACCGCCGAGGATTCTGCAGAGCGCGAGCACGTGCGCGGCGTCCGCGGCGGAATGGCCATGAATGTGGTCCAGCTTCCGCTCGCGCGAGTAGTGGAGGAAGTCCACCGCGCACGCCAGCATCCCCAGCGCTCTCGCCTTCTGCTTCACGTTCACCGAGAGCCTGGAGACATACGCGAGGGCCTTCGCCATCCCGGGGAAGTCCCGAGGCGAAAGCAGCGCCGACGAGAGTCGGGGCGGGTAGAGATACGTGGTCTCGGAGGCCGCGCGCTCCGCCCATTCATGCGGACATCCCTCCACCGGGCGGCGCGTGGAGAAGATGTGTACCTCGACGCCAGCGGCGCGCAGGGCGGTGATCTCCCGCCAGAAGAAGGCGTGGGTTTGCGTGGGGAACTCTGGGATGAGCATGCCCAGACGAAAAGGGGCGACCGTCATGGCCCGCGTTCTATCCAGAAGTGTCCACGCCATGGAACAGCCAAAGCACGACGGACCCGAAGTGGTGGAGAAGTGTGCAGTGCAAACCAAAAATAGACGGCCTCATTCGCGCTCGCGATGTGGTGCCTCCCTGGGTCTTGCCTACCCCCAATCTCCACCCATGGCACACGGCTGAGAGTCAATCCATGTCCAGGAAAATATGCGCCGTCATTGTCGTCACGCCGCGAGGGCCCATTGGCGTTGGGTACCCGGGGTGCCTGAACGCCCTGGCGCGTCTGACAATTTTGACAGGGAGGGGATGAGCACCTGACGTTGGCAGCGAGCCTCGAGCGTGCGCGAGGGCGGCCCGGCGCGCGCGGCGTCCTTGAACCACGGACGCCGCGGGTCAGCTCAGGCGAGCATCGCTTCCGCTCTCAGGACGACGGACTCCAACCGTTGTCAGGAGGAGCCTTCCGCGAGACGGGTGAGGCCCAGCGTGTCCGCATAGCTGTGCAGGCCGCGAATGTGATTGCCACCGTCAACCGCGAGGGTGTCCCCGGTAATCCATGACGCGAGGTCGCTGCAGAGGAACGACACCACCTTTGCCACGTCCTCCGGCTCGCCACACGGCTTGCCGAGCGGAGTGTGGGCAAGAAACTCCCGCCCCATCGCCCCGGTCAGGAGCCCAGCCCCCTCAGCCAGAGGGGTGCGGATGGCTCCTGGTGCCACGACATTCACGCGGATGTTGTACCGCCCCAGCTCCGAGGCCGCGACCTTCGAGAAGTTCGCGAGCCCCGCCTTGGAGGCGCAGTAGTGGGCGAGCCCGTCCGTCACGGCCGTCTGGTTCAACGAGGAGATGTTGACGATGGAGCCCGGCTGCTTCGCGGCGACCAGCGCCTTCGCCAGTGCCTGGGTGAACAGGAAAGGGCCCTTGAGGTTGATGGCCAGAACCTGGTCGAACTCCTCCACCGGCAGCTCCAGGATTGGGCGGAGAGTGGCCGAGCCTGCGTTGTTCACCAGGATGCCCGGGAGGCCGAACTCACGCGTCGCAACCTCGATGGCCCGCGCCACGTCCTCCACATGGACCACATCTCCCGCGAAGGGGACGGCCCGCGTGCGCCCCTCCGCCACCCGGTTGAGCTCCACGGCGGCCGCCTCCACCTTCTCCCGGGTCCGCCCGAAGAGGAGCACGTTGGCTCCGTCTCGCATGAGCCGCGAGGCGACTCCCAGCCCGATGCCCTGCCCTGCTCCTGTCACGATGGCACTGCTCGACACCAGCTTCATGGTGGCTCCTGTCTCCAAGTTTCAGGTACAAGCCTAACAGCCCGGTGGCGGTCTGACGCCGCGGCGCTTCGGCCTGGGCGTCCACTCCTGTCCGAAGAGTCAAAGCCGAGCGACCTGGCGCGGCCGTGTGAATAGTGTTGAGGGTCGCCCAGCAGCTCAGCGCGGCCCCGCCACGAAGGCGCGCAGGTCCGCCACCAGGGCGGGGGCATCCACGAGACGGGCCGGAGAGAGCATGCCCGGGGGAGCCTCCTGCTCTTTCGCCAGCCGATGCGGCGGACCCCATGAGCGGCCATCATCCCGCGTGGCATACGAGAACCACAGCGTGCGAGGCTTTTCGCCGGTCCGCTCCAGTCCCGCCGAACCCACGAGCACGCCGCGGCCTCGCGCGCTGATGTCCAGGTCGTGGACTTCGAGATACTCGCCGTTCCAGGTGGGCGCGTTCAGCTCCCTTGGAAAGCCCAGCGTCGCACACGTCGCGGTGACGAAGTCGTCGTCCGAGCGGACGACGGTGAACGACTGGCCCGGGTCTCCCATCTGTCGCTGGGTGATGAGGATGACCTTGTGACTCGAAGGTGACACGTAGAAGCCGACCTCTTCCTCTTCATGGCGGGGAACCACCGCGCGCCAGCCCTTCGGGCCCTTGATGAAGAGCACCATCCCACTCGCCGCTTCGGCGGCTTCCCGCGGCTCGCGCAGGTAGCTCAGCTTTCCGACGAGCAGGTCCTCGCGCGTCGCGACACCCTTGAGCCCGAGCCGCGCCGCGTCGTTGACGAACTGCTCGGTGAGCGGGCGCACACCCGCGCAGGCGACTTCGGCCTCCTGGGTGGACTTCTCCTCGCCCGCCCATCCCGTGGCCGCGAGAAGGACGGCCGCCGACGCAGCACCGATGACAAAGCCCTGCTTCCTCATGTGCTCCACCTCTGCCGCCATCAGAGTGGATCCAGCTCGGGGTGTCGAGGTGCTGGACACGGATGGCGAAGGAATCCCGTCGCCCTCGTTCGATGACAAGCAGATGCGATGCCCTCACATGGCGCCCCCGCCTCTGGCTTGTCGTGAGTATTCGAGCGGGCAATTCGCACTCGAGCTGTAGGCCTATCGAAGTGTCTCTCTTTCCTGGAGGTCCCATGTCCTCGATTCGTCCCCTTGTCGCGGGTGCAGTCCTGTTGTCGATGGCAGTCCCGGGAGCGGCGTTCGCGCGCGCCGCGTCTGGCTTCCTTGGCAGTCCCTACAATCCGGCGGATGCTGGTTGCTTCAGCAACTACTACGGCTCCGCTCGCAACAACTGCTCCACCACGAGGAGCTGGTGCATCCCGGCGGTGGTCGACCCCGCTGGCTCGTATACCGTGAATGTCGTGGCGTACGCGCCGAACACGTCCGCGACGGTGGGCTGCTACGCAACGGGTGTGGATGACGCGATCTCCGCCGTCTGGACGTCCGGGATGCGCTACGTGTCGTCCTTCGGATCGGGCGCGCGGTACATCACCCTGACCGGCGCCTATGTGCCGGGCAACGGGCAGCTCTTCGTCTGCTGCGACGTCGGCCCTGGCGCGGGCGTCAACGGCATTCTCTGGTAGGGATTGCCTGACGGGAACGGCCCAGGTGTGGCCGTTCCCGTCATTTCCGAGCGGAGCGCGTCAATGAGAGTCGAGAGAATCATCGTGGGCACGCTCCTCGTCGGGAGCCTGGTCATCCAGGGGCTGCATGCCCAGAATCAACGCGAAGCACTGGCCCTCCTTCGGGATGAACTGGACCGCGTCTCCGTCTCCGTGGAGAAGCTGCAGCGGGTTTCCTCGGCACGTGGAAGCGAGCCCCTGGCCCGGTTGACACTCGCGCC
>NZ_JABUMQ010000243.1:0-17757 GCF_013336645.1 Myxococcus sp. CA039A
GGACCAGACCTCGCCCCCGGCCCTCATCGCGACCGAGTGCTGTCCTCCGCCCGCCGCGACGCCCAGCACGCCCGTGGTGACTTGCACGGGCACGGGAGAGGGACGCTGCGTCGTCGTGCCATCGCCCAACTGACCGCGTGCATTGCCGCCCCAGCCCCACACCGTGCCGTCCGACTTCAGCACCAGCGAGTGCTGTCCCCCACCCGCCACCGCCGTCACGTTCGACATCCCCAGCGCCTGCACGGGAGCGGGGCGCCCCGTCGTCGTCCCATCGCCGAGCTGGCCGAAGGCGTTCTGCCCCCAAGCCCACACCGTTCCATCGACCTTCAACGCCATCGAGTGCGAGCCGCCGCCCACGATGGCCACCACCGTCGTCAGGCCCGGCACCTGGCCCGGGACGACTCGCTGCGTGACGCCACCGTCACCGAGTTGCCCATCCGCGTTCGCACCCCACGTCCACGCCGTGCCGTCCGCCTTGAGCGCCAGCGAGTGTGAGTTGCCCGCGCCAATTTCGGACACGCCCAGCAGGCCGGGAACAGCTACGGGAAGAAGCCGCTGCGTGGTGGTGCCGTCACCGAGCTGGCCGGTCGCATTGTTGCCCCAGGCCCACACCGTGCCGTCCGCCTTCAGCGCCAGCGAGTGCGAGAAGCCCGCGACAATCCGCACCACGTCCGTGAGCCCGGGGACGCGCACAGGCGACAGGCGCATCGCGGTGTCACCAAGCCCCAGCTGTCCCCGCTCGTTGTTCCCCCAGGCCCACACCGTGCCGTCCGCCTTCAGCGCCAGCGAGTGCAGGTCTCCCGCGGAGACGATGCTCACCGACGACAGCCCCCAGACCCGCACGGGCGTTCCATGGGTCCGCGTGGTGCCATCTCCCAGTTGTCCGAACGTATTCGCGCCCCAGCTCCACGCCGTTCCATCCGGCCGCAGCACCAGCGAGTGGAGCCGACCCGCCGAGACGGTTTGATTTCTCGGAAGCCCCTCGGCGGCCTTCACCGTCCCTACTTCGGGCGAGGAAGGCTCCCGTGAAACAGGCTCCGTACAGCCCAGGGCCCACGGCCCGCACAACAACAACAGACACGCCCAGGCCGCCGGGCCACGCGACATCTTCTCTTCACGTCTCATCGGTTCCCTCCCCAGCACCGTGCGAACACTCCAGTGAGGCGAGCGCCTCGCACGGAAGTCAAATTATTCAAACTAAGCATGAATAAGTCTGGAAAAGGAAACCCATCCCGGAAACCGAGGCGGGTCTTTCGGAACATCGCCCGGTACTTGGATGAGGGTGCCCGGAACCCGGTACGGCATGGGACCGCGTCCTCTCGCTGGCCCAGGACGCCGCACCCCTGCCCCGCATCAGCCCAACGGGGACCTCTTCACCTGTCTGATACTTTCGTCACACAGTAGCACTTAGGGGTGGAGCCGGACTCGCGCTCCACCCCTCAGTCATTGGCTACAGGCGCACCAGCTCCACGTCATCCATGTGGATGAAGTTGGCGCCGTTGCCCGTGGTCGCCCGGGTGTGGAACCCCAGCTCCAGGTAGCCGCCGGTGACGGAGATGGCGGGAGACTCCACCAGCGTCCACGCGCCATACGTCCCCAGCTCCGTGAAGGCCGGTGCGCAGGAGCCGCACGTCTTCGCCTGGATGCGCGCCAGCTCGAACGAGCCCCCCTTGCGAACCCACGCACGGACCTTGTAGTTGCCCGACGCCAGCCCCGACACGGCCTGAAAGGTCCACACCTCGAAGGGCGTCGCGTTGGTCCAGTGCGACAGGTGGTAACTGCCCGAGTGGCCGCCATTGTACGTCTCGCTGAAGTCCGCCGCCTCGGTGCCGTTGGGGCTCCAGGTCGACCAGCCACTCATGTCCGCCTCGAAGCCCGGATTGGCCAGCGAGACGCCACTGGAGCTGCCCGCCTGGTACCAGCGCACCCACTCCACCTCCATCGTCTTGCGCTGCCCCAGCGGCAGGTCGACGGCGGCGGGCGAGGTGTTGTTGTACCAGTTCCCACCCAGGGCCAGGTTCAGCAGGATGTAGTGGCTCTGCTGGAACGCCGGGTCATTGTGGAAGAAGTCCGCGTTCGCCCGGACCTGATTGTCCAGCTTGAACACCATCCGGTCCGCGGCCCACTCCACCTCGTAGATGTGGAAGGCATCCGCCAGGCTGTAGCCCCGGTTGGCTCCCGAGCCCCAGTGCTGCACACCGTTGGACGAGTGCGTGGCGACCTTCATCCACGACGGCTCGTTGGAGTGCCACTCCAGGATGTCGATTTCGCCGCTCGCCGGCCAGCCGACGTTGGAGATGTTCGCCCCCAGCGTCCAGAACGCCGGCCACATGCCGTACCCGGACGGCACCTTGATGCTGGCGACGAGCTTGCCGTAGCGCCGCTCCACCTTGCCCTTGGTGTGGATGCGCCCCGAATAGAACGAGCGCGGCCCATACCCCGCGCAGCGCGAGTCATACGGCCCATCCGTCGTCCGCTCGGCGGTGAGGATGAGCTTGCCCCCGCTCACCGTGACGTTCTGCGCGCGGGGGAACTCCAGCTCCCCCGTGCCGAAGTTGCAGTTGTTCGTGACGGGGTCGTGGTTGCTCGTCAGCACGTTCCAGTTCGCCGCGTTCAAACCCGTGCCGCCGAAGTCGTCCTGCCACACCAGGTTCCAACCCGCCCCCGGGTCGTACGCCTGCTCCTTCTGCGCCTGGCTCGCCAGCGGCACCGGCTCGGGCTCCACCGCCACCTCACTTCCACAGCCGCCCAGCACCAGCCCCGCCGCCACCAGCCACGTCTCGGTCCGTCCTGCCATGCGTACCTCCCGGAATGGGTGAGACCTCCATTTCGAGAAATAACAGCATTTCCAACTTCCTTGCAGGTTCGTCGTGGCCTGCTGGCGCCCTCCTGTCCGGCCGATGCTCGGTGGTGTGAGTGGGGGCAATGCCTAGCTTCTGACACATCCATCCAGTGGCACCCGAGAGATGCGGGAGTGGGGGAAGTCATGAGCAGCGCGGCGGCAATGTTCCGTGAAGTCACCACGCCCTGGGGGCATCGGAGCTGGCGGTTCAAGCTGGTCCGGGCCGCGCGCGGCTACCTCCACAGGCCCCGGCTGCGCATCCCCTCCGGAGCCACGGACGTGGAGTCGGCGACGCGGCGGGTGCTGCTCTACTTCATGCTGCCGGCGTGGCTGGTGCCGGGCGTGGTGGACTGGGTGTGGCACAAGCGCACGGATATCGAACACACCAGTGGCGCGGGCGAGTCACTCATCCACTGCCTGATGATGACCGAGGTGGGCGTACCGGTGATGATGGGGCTGTTGATGGAGATCAACCCGCTCACCCTCTCCGTCATGCTGGGACACTCGCTGGCGCACGAGGCGACGGCCTTCGCGGACGTGGCCTATGCCATCAACCACCAGCGGGACGTGGAGCCCCGCGAGCAGCACACGCACAGCTTCCTGGAGGTGCTGCCCTTCATGGCCGTGTCCTCCATCGTCTGCCTGCACTGGGACCAGTTCCTGGCCATCTGGGGCATCGGTGGTCGCAAGGGACGGTGGCGCTTCGCACTCAAGAAGCAGCGGCTCCCCGCGGGCTACCTGCGCAACATCCTGCTCGGCATCGGCGCCACCATCGTGCTGCCGTACGCGAACGAGCTGTGGCGCTGCATCCGCGCCCAGCGCCGGGGTGAGGCGCTGCCTCCCTGGAAGGTCGCGCCCCACGAGCCGGTGGTGATTCCCGAAGCGCTGGCGGCGCACAGCCCTCATGCGCCGTCCGTCATCGAAGCGCACTGAAGGCGCGTCCGTCAGATGGCGTAGTCCCCCACGAAGACGGACGCGGTGAGCACATCGGCGCGCACCGCGTCCCCCTCGACGACGCCGAGCGCCTCGAACTCCGAGCGAGGCACCTGGACGGTGACCTCGTCCCCGGAGGGCATGCGCAACAGCACCTTGACGAAGCCGCCCACGGGCTTGAAGCGCTCCACCCGGCCCATGAAGGGCGTGCGCTCCCCTGCTCCCGCCACCGAAACGGAACGGGCCAGCTTGATGTCGTGAGGCCGTACGAAGGCGTGCACCGCCTCGCCCTCCCGCGCGGCGGCGGGTACGGACAGCGCGAGCGACCCCAGCGCCGCCCTGCCCTCCAGGACGTGGCCACGAAGGACACTCGCCCCGCCGATGAACGACGCGACGAAGGGTGACGCGGGCCGGTCGTAGATGTCCTCCGGTGAGCCCGCCTGCGCCACGCGCCCCTCGCTCATCACCACCACGTGCTGCGAGATTTCCAGCGCCTCCTGCTGGTCATGCGTCACCAGCAGCGTCGTCAGCCCCGTGCGCTCGTGCAACTCATGGAGCCACTCGCGCAGCTCCTCGCGCACCCGCGTATCGAGCGCGCCGAAGGGCTCGTCCAGCAGCAACACCCGGGGACGGATGGCCAGCGCTCGCGCGAAGGCGACCCGCTGGCGCTGTCCGCCGGAAAGCTGCCCCGGATGGCGCGAGCCCAGCGCCTCGAGCTGGACCAGGCGCAGCATCTCGTCCACGCGCGCCTCCACCTCGTCTCGGGGAAGCCGCCGCACGTTGAGTCCGAAGGCGATGTTCTCGCGCACCGTCATGTGCCGGAACAGGGCGTAGCTCTGGAAGACGACGCCCACGTTGCGCTTCTGCACGGGCAGCGCCGTACAGTCCAGCCCGTCGATGAGGACGCGACCGACGTCGGGGACCTCCAGCCCACAGATGAGGCGAAGGAGCGTGGACTTTCCCGCGCCGGACGGCCCCAGCAGGGAGGTGATGGCGCCCGCGGGCGCCTGGAACGAGACGTCCGAGACGGCGGGACTTCCGCCCGGAGAGAACCGCCGGGTGAGCTGCTTGACGATGATGCTCATGACGCCTCACTCCTCCACTCCACGTACTTCTTCAGCACCAGCGTCACGAGCGCGAGCAGCGTGAGCAACGACGCCACGGCGAAGGCCCCCGCGAAATCGTATTCGTTGTAGAGAATCTCCGCGTGCAGCGGCAGCGTCGTGGTGACACCGCGCACGTGCCCGGAGACCACCGAGACGGCCCCGAACTCGCCCATCGCCCGCGCGTTGCAGAGGATGACGCCGTAGAGCACGCCCCACTTCACCTTCGGCAGCGTGACGCGCAGGAAGGTGCGCCAGCCGCTCGCGCCCAGCGTCAGCGCCGCCTCCTCCTCGTCACTGCCCTGCGTCTGCATCACCGGCAGCACCTCCCGCACGACGAAGGGCAAGGTGATGAACACCGTGGCGAGGACGATTCCCGGCACGGCGAAGATGACGTGGATGTCGTGCTCGAACAGCAACGGCCCCAGCCAGCCCTGCCGCCCGAAGAGCAGTACGAAGATGAGTCCGGCGATGACGGGCGACACGCTGAAGGGCAGGTCGATGAGCGTCAGCAGCAGCGCGCGTCCCCGGAAGCGGAAGCGCGCCAGGAGCCACGCCGCCGCCAGGCCGAAGACGAGGTTGAGCGGCACCGCGATGACCGCCGCCGTCAGCGTCAGGAGGATGGCGGAGCGCGCCTCCGGCTCCGTGATTGCCGCGAGGTAGGCCTCCCAGCCCTTCTGGAACGCGAACGAGAAGACGGCGACCAGAGGGACGACCAGGAAGACGGCCAGGAACCCCAACGCCACGGTGACGAGCGTCCACCGGACCCATGGGGACCCTTCCAGGGTCCGCGTCTTGCGACGCGGCAGGTGTATCGAGGGAGCGAACATGTCCGTCACGCTCCGGACCGGGCTTCCAGCCGGCGATGGCTCCAGCGCTGGAGCAGGTTGACGGCGAGCAGCAGGAGGAACGACGCCAGCAACATGACGACGGCGATGGCCGTGGCCCCCGCGTAGTCGTACTGCTCCAGCTTGGTGACGATGAGCAGCGGAACAATCTCCGTGCGCAGCGGCATGTTGCCGGAGATGAAGACGACGGAGCCGTACTCCCCCAGCGCCCGCGCGAAGGCCAGGGTGAAGCCGCTGAGCAGCGCGGGGACGATGGCCGGGAACAACACGCGCGTGAAGGTCTGCCACGGCGTGGCCCCCAGCGTGGCCGCGGCCTCCTCCACGTCCACATCGATGTCCTCCAGCACGGGCTGCACCGTGCGCACCACGAAGGGCAGGCCAATGAAGGTCAGCGCCACGGCCACGCCCACGGAGGTGTAGGCCACCTTGAGGCCCCACGCCTCCAGGTACTGCCCGTACCAGCCCTTCGAGGAGAACAGCGTGGTGAGCGTCAGCCCCGCCACCGCGGTGGGAAGCGCGAAGGGCAGGTCCACCAGCGACTCCACCAGCGAGCGGCCCGGAAAGCGATAGCGCACGAGCACCCAGGCCACCAGGAGCCCGAAGACGACGTTGGCCAGCGCCGCCGCCAGCGACGCGCTGAAGCTGAGCTTGTACGCCGCCAGCGCCCGAGGCGCCGTCACCGTCTCCCAGAACTGCGGCCATGTCAGGGAGAACGTCTTGAGGAAGAGGCTGGACAGCGGAATGAGGACGAGCAACCCGACATAGGCCCAGGTCAACCCCAGCGACAGTCTGAAGCCAGGCAGGACATGGCGGCGAGAGCGCGGTGCCATGGCTCAGCGCGCCTGGGGGACATAGATGCGGTCGAAGACGCCACCGTCGTCGAAGTGCGCGGCCTGCGCCTTGCGCCAGCCCCCGAACACCTCGTCGATGGTGAACAGCGTCACCTTGGGGAACCGGGCGCCGTGCTTCAGCGCCACCGCCTCCGAGCGAGGACGGTAGTGGTGCTTCGCCGCCAGTCGCTGTCCCTCCTCCGAATACAGGAACTGGAGATACGCCTCCGCCACCACGCGGGTGCCGCGTTTGTCCACGTTGCGGTCCACCAGGGCGACGGGAGGCTCGGCGAGGATGCTCACCGACGGGACGATGATTTCGAAGCGCTCCTTGCCCACTTCGTCCGTCAAGAGGAAGGCCTCGTTCTCCCAGGCGATGAGCACGTCCCCCAGGCCTCGCTCCGCGAACGTCGTGGTGGCGCCCCGAGCTCCCGAGTCCAGCACCGGCACGTTGCGGAACAGCGCGCCCACGAAGGCGCGCGCTGACTCCTCCGTGCCTCCGGGCTTTCGCAGGGCATGGCCCCAGGCCGCCAGGTAGTTCCACCGCGCGCCCCCGGAGGTCTTCGGATTGGGGGTGATGACGGAGACCCCCTCGCGAATCAGGTCGTCCCAGTCGCGGATGCCCTTGGGGTTGCCCTTGCGCACCACGAAGACGATGGTGGACGTGTATGGCGCGCTGTTGTGCGCGAGCCGCACCTGCCAACCGTCGGGGATGAGCGACGCCTTGTCGTGGAGCATGTCCACGTCGTACGCGAGCGCCAGCGTGACGACGTCCGCGTCGAGCCCATCGATGACGGCCCGCGCCTGCTTGCCGGAGCCGCCATGCGATTGCTTGATGGAGACCTTCTGCCCGTGCGTCGCCTCCCAATGCTTCGCGAAGGCGGCGTTGACGTCCGCGTACAGCTCCCGCGTGGGGTCATACGAGACGTTGAGCAGCGTGACGGAGCTCGGAGCGGAGGACTCGCCTGCGGACTTCGAGCATCCGGTGAGGGCGAGCACGACGAGCAGGGACAGCCGGAGAGAGAAGCGCATAGAGGGACCTTTCACCAGCTCACCTGGAAGCGGGACATGACGACGTCTTCGGGGATGCGGTCGCCGTCCACGGCGCCCCCTTCGAAGCTCGTGTGGTCATACGAGGTGGCCACGCGGACGTTGCCGTTGAGGTACCAGTTCGCGACGGCGCCCCACCCTCGCGCCTTGCGCGCCGAACGCGTGGGGTCCGCGTAGATGGGGAAGGCGTCGGGGTCCACGTCGAGCGCCGCGTAGCGCGCGCCCAGCTCCACCGCGCCCCAGCCGCCGGCCTCCGCGCCCACCGGGTCCGTGGGCTTGACGCCGTCGTAGGCCGCCTTGCCGCCGAAGACGACGTACGACGCGCTGGCCTGCCACGACTCGAAGCGCAGGCGCGCGTGCTGCTGTCCCAGGTTGACCTCCTGCGTGGACGACACGTATTCGGCCAGCGCGCCCACGGGCCCCACGTAGAGGTAGCCCTGGGGCGACAGTCGCAGGTGCTCGCCATGGGCAATCACCGTCTCGCCCGCACCCGTGCCCGTCCGGAAGATGAAGAACGTCTGCTGCCCCATGGTGCGCAGGGGTGCCTCGCCCGTGGTGGAGGCGGAGCCGAACTGCAGGCCGCGCGACGCGGCGATGCCCAGTCCCAGGCCGGAGAGCTGCTTGAGCTTCGTGGCCCGGAACGGATGCGCGAACAGGCGCGCCGCCAGGTCGAAGCTGTCGTCCAGGTTGGTGTCCGCGCTGGCGCCGTCCGCCGTGCCGTTGAAGGCCCCCACCGCGTAGTTCAGCGTGCCGTCATACAAGTCACCGTGCACCATCACCCCCACGTCCCGGTTGGGCACCAGGTCCGTGGGCAGCGCGCGCTCGACGAAGAGGGTGTTGATGCCGGACTGGTTGCGCTCGAGTCCCACCGGGGGGCGGAACTTGCCCACCCGCACGCGCACCTCCTTGCGAGGTCGGTACTCCAGATAGGCATCCCAGAGTGGCGGCGCGTTGGCCGCGAAGTCCGTCAGCAGCCGGAAGTCGAACAGATTGAAGAGCGTCCCCTCCAGCAACGGTCGCGCTCGCCGGATGAGCAACGTGGTGGAGCCCGGCCGGTCCGCCTTGCTCTCGAAGAAGCGGCCATCGAGCTGGATGTAGCCGCGCAGCTTCAACATGACCGCCTTGTCGGGGGACGAGACGGAGATGCCCTCGGACGTCGCCTTGACGGCGACTCCACCGGGCGTCGGTGACGGCGTTGCGGGGGGCGACGACGGCGCGGCGGGAGGTGCTTCCGGCACAGGTGTCTGCGCCGCCGCCAGCGGGGTGAGCAGCCACGTCAACGCACCAGCGAGGAAGGAGAACCGATGAGGTGTGGGACCTGCCATGCGGGACCTCGAAAGCGAGAGGAGCGCGATGGACGGTGGACTCCGGAGCCAGAAAGCCGAAAGCCCACCTCCTCGCGGATGGTGGGCTCTTCGAACCAGCTCAACCCAGGCTTTTCAGGCCACGGGTCGACAGGCGCCCACCGCTGGTGCGTGACAGCAGCAACAAGCGTGGGTCGTCAGGCGGGTCATGAAGTGCCACCACGATGCCCGGCACCTCCGGGCTTGTCAACGCGCCCCCCCTCATGACGAACCCACCGACTCCTTCCCTTTCCAGCGTCGTGAGCGACGTCCTCCGTCCACGGAATGCCATGCACCCGGCCGACCTGGCGCAATGAGTATCTCAGCCCGCAATTCAAGCATAATCCGAACTCCAAGTCTGGAGGCATTCATGCGCACTCGTCGCTGTCCGCTGTGGGTTCCACGACTCGCGTCACTGCTCGCGGTGCTGATGGCCGCTCCAGGAGCCCTGGCCGCGGAGCGCCCCTCCCTGGTGAACACACGCATCGGGACGCCGTTCGGAGCGAACGGACATTCATCCACCATCGACGGGCGAGTCTTCGTGGGCAACATCCGCGAGGACCACGCGACGACGACGACGACGTGGCTGGCGCGAGTGTTCCGGCCTGAAGCGGTGACGTACGACGCCCAGGGCAAGCCGAGCTTCTCCACGGCCTTCTCTCCAGGACTCAGCACGCAGGTGAGGAACGGAGAGAACGCGCTGGCGTTCTGCTTCACCAACCCGGCCCAGCCCTATGTCCTGTCGGGAGGGCTCGCGGTGTACCAGCCGTTCCTGTTCGACTCGCAGATGTTCAACGGGCCCAACCGCTTCCGTCGCCGTCCGGTGGACCTCCGGGTGTCCCAGCCCTTCACGCCACAGGCGGACATCTCATCCTTCACCACCGGCAACCTGGACTATCTGACCACCGTCACCGGCGCGAGCATCCGCGGCATCGAACCGACGATGACCTCCGACGGACGCCTGCTCATCTATCAGGGCGGTCCCGCCAATGACGGTGGCATCGACCACCTGATGTATGCGTACAACCCCACGCCCTGCGCGGCCACGGGCTGGAGCAATCCGCGCCCGCTGTCGATGATGTACAGCGACCCCACCGCGGGCGTGAAGCGCTACCCGCTGGCATGGCAGAAGCTGAAGGCCTCCACCGGGGAGCTCTTTGGTGAGACGACCTCTGGCCCGCTCATCCGGGCCGCCTACGCCTGGGTGGACCACGAGGGGCGCAACGTCACGTACACGGGCGTCGTCTACACGGACGGCGCGCGCCGCGAAGCCGTGAGCCTCATTGGCGCGGACACGGGCTGGACGGCGTACCACATCGACGGTGCCATCAACACGGACCGCAGCGACATCGCGCACCTCTTCTATTCCGGGCCCATGTGGAACCTGGAGCAGGAGCGCGCGCCAGAACAGAACTTCCCACCGGGCTCGAGCAACGAGAACCACTACCTGCCCGTCACCAAGACCCACGATGTGCTCGCCCTCTTCGGCAGCAACACGGCGGACTACAACGAGGTGGACATCGGTGAGCTGGTGGACCCCTTCCACGTGCTCTACCTGCCCATGAACGAGCTGGTGACGCGCGCGGGCGCGTATGACCTGACGCGCACGCCGGACCTGTCCGGGCGCTTCTTCACGGGCACTCTCGTGGGCACGGCGTCCATCTCCGCCGGCAACGCGGTGACCCAGCCGACGTCCGGCTCCCTGTGGGAACCGCACGGCAAGGGCAAGGCGCTGGTCGTCCCGGGTGGCGGAGCGCTCGCGATGAACCTGACGGACGCGACGTCCACCGTGCCCGGCGTGGGCGGCTTCGTGCGGGGCTTCACCGTGCAGCTCGCCGTGCGCCCGGACGCGAACATCCACCAGGGCTGCACCACGGGGAACCCCTACCGCTACCTCTTCCAGAAGGGCGGAGCACTGGACCTCATCTACGAGTCCGACAACACGGTGCAGATGTCCTTCGTCATCAACGGCGCGCGCGTGCGCCTGGGCCGCAGCCCCGCGCTGCCCGTGGGCGCGTGGACCCACCTGGCCTACACCTGGGACGGCGTCACCGGCGCCTTTGGCGAGTACCTCAATGGCGTGCCCACGGGGCGCTCACTGCCCGTGGCCACGGGGACGTTCCGCCTGGGCACCGGCGCGCTGTCCATCGGCGCTGGCAACACGCTGGACACGCAGACCTGTCCCGCCAATGGCGAGGGCTCCTTCCGGGGCGCCATCGATGAGGTGCGCTTCTTCACCCATGCGCGCTCGGCCCGCTCCATCTGCATGACGTCGTATGGCGCGGACTGCCGCGACGAGGCCCTCCAGGAGACTCCCACGGCGGGACAGTTCGGCATGAGCCAGCAGCAGCCGGCCTGCAACAGCTACGCGGCCCTGGGCACGCTGGCCTGTGCCTCGTCCATGCACCGGGTCTGCGCTCAGCGCGGCGCCCATGACGCCCTGGCCACCAGCACCAACGTCCTCGAGACGATTCAGCAGCTCATCGGAAACCGTCCGCCCATCTCGCTGCTGGGCGCGCTGGCGGGAGCCACGACGACGGACGTGACGGTGGCGTGCGCGCCCATCCAGCACGAGAGCCTGGGCGTCACCTTCGAGGAGCTGGCGCGCAAGCACGCCGGCTGCGTGGACGAGCGCGTCGCGCAGAGCTTCGACTGCTCGGCCGCCGTGCACCGCTGGTGCAACAGCCTGGGATGGAGCACGGGTCAGATTTTCGAGATGACCTCGCGCCCGTGGGTGGGCTGCTTCAACGCCGGGCTCATCCAGGACGTCGCGAAGGACCAGCTCGGGCCCGCCTCCAACGCGGGCAGCTTCAGCTCCACCGACTCCAAGCTGGAGGTCAGCAGGTGGTGCCAGACGAAGGGCTATGGCGCGGGCGTGGTGCAGGAGCTGGGCGCGGGCCTCTACGCCAACGTGCACTGCTTCCAGCCCGCCGTGACGGTGCCCTGGAAGCTCAATCCCTGAGGCGGCTCAAGGGGCCCCCTGGAGTCGGAAGGGGGCCTCCGAGGTCGTGCCGACGCGCTCGCGCTTGAGCATCTCCAGCACCTCCCCGGGCAGCGGGAACCAGCGCAGGCGCTCCGCGTCGGGCGCGAGCGAAGCATCCGCCTGTGTCCGGCTCCCGAAGTCCTGGAGCGCCTGCTCGACGATGGCCTGGGCCCGCGCGACGTAGTCCCCCAGCTCCGCCTCCGGCACGGTCGGCCCGGGGGGCGGGAAGACGCACCGGCCGCTCGCATAGGAGACGTCACCCAGTCGCCCCAGCCGCCGCTGGTGCGCCCGGTGGCGCCACTGTCCGGTGGAAGGCTCGAGCGCGTAGTGTGGCAAGAGTTTCCACCCCTCTCGGGCGATGAAGTCCACGGCGTCCAGCAGGAAGCCGAACGTCGTCTCGGAGAGGAAGTAGTTGAAGCCCAGCCGCACCCAGCCGGGCTTCACACCGTCGGTGCCTTGCAGGATGACGTCCTGGAAGCGGTGGCTGGTGACGGAGTCGATGGCCAGCAGCCGGTGGCCGTAGGGCCCCGCGCACGAGCACCCTCCGCGCGCCTGGATGCCGAACAAGTCATTGAGCAGGGCCACCACGAAGTTGTGGTGCAGATAGGCGTCCCCGTGTCGAACCAGGAAGCTCACGATGGGCAGCCGCCGGAGCGCCGGGTTGCCGAGGATGCGCAGGGCGGGATTCGCCCCCCAGCGTGCGAGGGCCCGCCGGACGAAGTCCTGTTCGAGCGCGTCGATGGTCTCCACGCCCACTGCCTCCCGGAGCTGGAACACCAGTCCCGCGCGAATGGAGTCGACGATGGCGGGAGTACCCCCTTCCTCGCGGTGCACGAGGTCTCGCTGATAGACGTGCTCGCTGCCGCTCACGTACGAAACAGTCCCGCCCCCGGGCACGGTGGGGATGCGATTGCCGAGCAACTGGCGCTTCACGACCAGCACTCCCGTCGTCCCCGGCCCACCGATGAACTTGTGCGGCGACAGGAACGCGGCGTCCTTCCGCACGCGCGGGCCGACGGTGTCATCGCCCCGCCCGTTCATCTCGACGCGGACATAGGGCCCCGCAGCGGCGAAGTCCCAGAAGCACAGCGCTCCGTGACGGCGCAGGAGCGCGCCGATTCCCTCCTGGTCGCTGAGGATGCCGGTGACGTTGCTCGCCGCGGAGAAGCTGCCGATGCGCAGCGGCCGGTCCTGGTGGCGTGCCAGCTCGCGCTCCAGGTGGGCCAGGTCGATGCGCCCGTCGGCGTCTTCGTCGATGGTGACGACCTCCGCGATGGACTCACGCCACGGCAGGTCGTTGCTGTGGTGCTCGTAGGGACCCACGAAGACGACGGGACGCTCGGCGCGGGGAATGCGCGAGCTCAAATCGAAGCGCGCATCCAGGTCCGCGGGGAGGCGCAGGTTGAGGATGTCGATGAGCTTGCAGATGGCGGCCGTCGCGCCGGAGCCGCAGAAGAGGACGATGTCGTCGGGCCCTCCTCCCACGGCGCGGTGGATGAGGTCGCGCGCGTCCTCGCGATAGCGCGTCGTCTGAGCGCCCGTGCCCGACGTCTCCGAATGCGTGTTGGCGTAGAGCGGGAGGACGTGCTCCCGGATGAAGTCCTCGATAAAGGCGAGCGAGCGCCCGGACGCGGCATGGTCCGCGTACGTGAGCCGGCGGGGACCGTAGGGTCCATCGAGCATCCGGTCCTCACCGACAACGGCGCTTCGAATGGACTCGACCAACAGAGGACACGCGTCTTCCATCACTCGCACCTCTCGATGACGACAGACTCCCGCCGAACCTCACGGCCTGTCCAGCGCGTGGAGGCCATCATGCGCGACCGGCCGCGTCAGTCCCCCAGAGCTCGCATCGTCCCTGCGCCGCCCCATGTTAGCCTGAGCACACTCCATGAACTTTCGCTTCCAATGCTGGGTGCAGCGTCACGCCAGCGGTCGAGTGACGCTCACACCCCTGTCCCTGCCTCATCTCGCGGTGCACGCGGACACCGTGGAGAAGGCCACCGAGGAGCTGGCGCTCGCGCTGGATGACCAGCTCACCCGCATCCATCCGCGTCGCGTGCCGGAGTTCATCGCCGCGACCGGGGGCACGCTGCACACGCTGGAGCTGGACGCGATTCCTGTCTGGGGAAACGAGGAGAACACCCTCGCGCCCCTCACCTTCGCCGCCGCTGTCGCGCCCACGCATCAGTCCTATCTCGGGCTGCACGCGCCCCGGCTGGAGACGCACCTGTGGTTCCAGGGCAAGAAGGTGCCCGAGGATGCCGCCGAGCGATTGCGTGAACAGTTGGAAGGACTCCCCGACGCGCGGCTCCTGGCCCTGCGCGCGGATGGTGGAGAGGCCCTGCTGGACGTGGAGGTGGAGGCCACGCCGACGCGCCTGTCGGCCCTCACGCCCCGTCAGCTCCACCTGGATATCCGCCCGCCGCCCCGTCCACCGGACGCGGAGCCCGAGGAGCCGCGAGAGTCGGGCCTGTCGGTGAGCATCGATGGGGACGACGAGGACGCGCTCGACGAGGACACGTGGGAGCCCCGCAAGCGCTCCCGTCGTCGGGAGCCGGGAGCGAAGCCGGAGAAGCCGCCGCCCACGCCCACGCTGGACCGCATCGCGGTGCCCTGGCATCGGCTGGCGACGGAAGGGCAGCTCGACCCCGCCTATGAGCAGGACGCCCTGGTGACGCTGCTGCGAGCCCGGCTGGCCGCGAAGGACGCGGAGGCCGTGGTGCTGGTGGGCCCCTCGGGCGTGGGCAAGTCCGCGGTCCTCCATGCGGTCGCCGAGGCGCTCCAGTCCTCCACCGCCACTCCCGCCGAGAAGGCCCGGCCCTTCTTCTTCGTCGACGGCAGTCGCCTCATCGCGGGCGAGGGCATGTGGGGTGACTGGCAGCAGCAGGTGCTCAAGTCCTTCCGCGAGGCGAACGATTCCCGCGCCATCCTCTCGCTGGGACACGCCATCGACCTGCTCGACGCGGGCAAGAGCGCGCACAGCGACCAGAACGTGGCCCAGCTCCTGTTGCCGCTGCTCGTCACCCGCGAGGTGTCCGTGGTGGCCGAGGCCACCCCCGAGGCCTGGGCCCAGGTGGAGCGGCGCAACGCCAGCTTCGCCCGCCTCTTCTCCGTCGTCCGGGTGGAGGAGCCGACACCGGAGGCACTCGCCAACATCCTGGCGCGCGTGGCCCAGGACACTCCGAGCGCCACGCCCCTGGAGGTGCTGCCCGAGGCGCTGGAGGAGAGTCGCTTCCTGTGTCGGCGCTTCCTGCCGTATGGCGCGCAGGTGGGCAACGCGGTGGCCTTCCTCCGCCGGTTGATCGCCACGTGCGCCCACGCGGCCCAGCCTCGGGTCATCCGGCTGGACGCCGTGCGCCAGTTCGCCTCCGAGTCCGGCATCCCCGAGGCGCTCTTGCGCGACGACATGCCGCTGGAGCCCGCCCAGGTCCGCGAGTTCCTCACCACGCGAGTGTTGGGGCAGCAGGCGGCGGTGGAGCGCGTCTCCTCCGTGGTGTCCGTGCTCAAGGCGGGGCTCGCGGACACGCGCAGGCCCCTGGGCGTGCTGCTCTTCGTGGGCCCCACCGGCGTGGGCAAGACGGAGCTGTCCAAGGCCCTGGCGGAGCTGCTCTTCGGCTCGCGTGAGCGCATGGTGCGCCTGGACATGGGCGAGTACGCGGGGCCGGACGCCCTGCTGCGCCTGCTGGGCGACGGCGCGACGCCGGGCTACCTCTCCGCCGCCGTGCGCCGCCAGCCCTTCTGCGTGGTGCTGCTGGATGAAATCGAGAAGGCCCACCCCGCCGTCCACGACGCGCTCCTGGGCGTGCTGGGCGAGGGGCGCCTCACCGACGCGTCGGGCCGCTTCACCGACTTCCGCAACGCCGTCCTCGTGCTCACCAGCAACCTGGGCGCGGACACGTGGCGCGCGCGCGTGGGCTTCGACTCGCTGGGCGGCGCGCCCGACGTCGCCGCGCTGCGCACGCACTACCTGGCGGAGGTGCAGCGCTTCTTCCGCCCGGAGCTGTTCAACCGCCTGGACGACACCGTCGTCTTCTCGCCGCTCTCCGAGGAGCTGCTGCGCCGGCTGGTGGTGCGCGAGGTGGACGCCATCCGCCAGCGCTCCGGCCTGTCGCGCCATGACGCCAGCCTCGTCGTCTCCGAGTCGGCGCTGGACTGGTTGTCGGCGCGCGGCTTCGACCCGCGTTATGGCGCGCGGCCCCTGAAGCGCGCGCTGGAGCGGGAGCTGGTGGTGCCGGTGGCGGCGTGGCTCGCGGCGCATCCGAAGACGGGGCCTGTGCGCCTGCACGCGGAGGCCGGCGGCGACGGGCTCACGCTACGCGCGGAGGCCGTGGGTGGCGCGGCGGAGGGCGTGGGACGGCAGGCCATCGAGCAGGTGCTGGAGGACGCCGCCACGCTGCGCGCGGAGGTGCAGCGCTGGAGCCGCTCGCCGCCCATGCTCGCGCTGCGGCGGGAGCTGGCGGTCTTCGACAAGGTGTCCCGACAGGCCTCGTACTGGGAGGAGCGCGCGCTGGCGGAGGAGTCCGCGAGGAAGTCCGGAGACGCCCGCGAGCTGGACAAGGCCTTCCGCGAATGCTCGCAGCAGACGGAGGCCATCGAGGACCTGCTCTTCGAGGCGCACCTGTCGCGCGCGGTGGGGCAGGCGGAGTCGCTCGCGCGCGACGTCTCCACGCTGCGCTCGACGTTCCATCCCCTGCGTGAGCGGCTGTACGCCAGCCTCTACCAGTACTCGCGGGGCTCCACCCTGATACTGGTGCCCGGCCGTGGTGCATGGCCGCAGCTGTGCTTCCTGGCGAAAGCCTATGAGCGCTGGTGCAACCGCTACTCCCTGGGCTTCCAGCGCGCGCTGCTCTGGACGCCCAAGCCACCGGACGGGGAGAAGCCACCACGCCATCCGCCTCCGCCGGACTGGGTCTACCCCAAGGTGGATGAGCTGCTGGAGCTCAAGCCCACGCCCCTCGCGTACGCCCTGCAGATCTCCGGCGAGACGCGCCCGTTGCTGCTCTCCGCCGAGCACGGCGTTCACCGCTTCGTGGAGGGCAGTCAGGCGTCGCTGGTGCGCGTGCTCTTCACCCCACACCCTCGCAGCCGGGACGTGCTGCCGGACTGGTCGAAGCTCGAGACACTGCTGCCGAAGACCGAGGCCCGGCGAATCCGGCCGGGCTCGACGGACACCTCGGGCGGCTCGGTGGAGGACATGCGCACCGGAACCCGCTTGCGCTACGGCGGCGGAGGTCTGGAGTTGGATGCCTTGTTGGAGCCCTGGATGAACTGGCGCGTGTTCGGCGAAGCGGAGGAGGACTGACCATGGAACTCAAGCTCCCCCTGGTCGTCGCGCCCCTGGGCGGCCGTCTCGTCGAGGCGTGGGTCCCCGCCTTCTGGCCCAGGATTCACCGCGTGGGTCCCAGCCTGTCGTCGATGAAGGATGACCTGGCGCTCGCAGTCATGGAGCGCTTCGAGAAGGACCACCCCTCGCGGGTGGCCAGCTACCAACTGCCACCCCACCTGTCGCTCAAGCACGTGAAGGTCGACACCGAGGCGAGAGATCGCGAGAAGGGCCTGCGCGTTGTGCTCAAGGGACGCATGGCCGTGCTGCTGGAGAAGTGGCCTCGCGATGACTTCTGGGTGGTGACGCCCACGCGGCTCGCGGAGGCCCGCTTCGCGATTCCCGACGCGGAGTCCCTGCCCCTCGCGCTCGGACGCAGACTGGGCGCGTGGTGTCTGGAGCATGGGCTGACGAACCTGGAGGGCTTCTGGGCGCAGGGCCGCGAGCGGCTGGAGTTGCTGGAGGTGGATGCCTATGCCCCCACCATCCTCCCCCGGAC
>NZ_JABUMQ010000244.1:0-17747 GCF_013336645.1 Myxococcus sp. CA039A
CCCTTCGGCTTCTCGCCGCCTCCGCCGCCTCCTCCCGCGCCACAGCGCCTGGGAGACACCGAGCGGGAGAAGCTCCGCGCCCAGCTGCGCGCGGGAACGCTCGATGACCAGTTCGTGGATGTGGAGACGAGCGACAGCGGGCAGACGTTCATGCGCGGCTTCTCCGGCCAGGGCATGGAGGAGATTGGCGTCAACCTGCAGGACCTCTTCAAGAACATGCCGGGCATGAGCAAGACGCGCCGACGTCGCGTGCGCGTGCCGGAGGCGCTCCAACTGCTGCGTCAGGAAGAGGCCCAGAAGCTGGTGGACCCGGACCGCGTGCAGCGCGAGGCCGTGGTGCGCGCCGAGTCGAGTGGCATCGTCTTCATCGACGAAATCGACAAGATCGCCAGCCGCGAGGGCGCCAAGGGCAGCAGCGGCCCGGACGTCTCGCGCGAGGGCGTGCAGCGAGACATCCTCCCCATCGTCGAGGGCTCCACCGTCAACACCAAGTACGGCATGGTGAAGACGGACCACATGCTCTTCATCGCGGCGGGCGCGTTCCACGTCTCCAAGCCCAGCGACCTGATTCCCGAGCTGCAGGGGCGCTTCCCCATCCGCGTGGAGCTGGAGGCGCTCTCCGGTGACGACCTCATCCGCATCCTCCGCGAGCCGAAGAACTCCCTCCTGCGCCAGTACACCGCGCTCCTCCACACCGAGGGCGTGCGCCTGTCCTTCACCGACGACGCGGTGACGGAGCTGGCGCGCATCGCCCAGCAGGCGAACGAGCGCACGCAGAACATCGGTGCTCGCCGCCTGCACACCGTGCTGGAGCGACTGCTCGACGAGGTGTCCTTCTCCGCCAGTGAGCTGGGGCCCCGCGACTTCCAGGTGGACGGCAATTATGTGCGTGAGCGCCTGAGTTCCATCGTCCAGGACGAGGACCTGTCGCGCTACATCCTCTAGCGCGGTATATGGCGCGCTCGCAGCCGTTCCCCCACCACCAAGGAAGGTAGACACCCTTGCCGCAGCCCGTGCCCTCCGCCGCCGCCTCGACTTCCAACGACACCCTCATCTCCAAGGCCAAGAGCCACCTGCTGCAGAACTACAAGCAGCAGCCCATCGTCCTGGTCAAAGGTCGGGGTACGCGCGTGTGGGACGCGGACGGTCGTGAGTATCTGGACCTCATCGGCGGCGTGGCGACGTGCGCGCTCGGACACTGTCATCCGGACCTGGTGGCGGCGGCGCACGCGCAGCTGGACTCGCTGTGGCACGTGTCGAACGCGTTCTACTCGCAGCCGCAGATCGACCTGGCGGCGCAGCTGTGTGAGTGGAGTGGGTTCGAGCGCGCCTTCTTCTGCAACTCCGGCGCGGAGGCCAACGAGGCGCTGCTGAAGCTGGCCCGCAAGGTGATGAAGGACCGGGGCACGCCGGAGCGCTACGAGGTCATCACCTTCGAGCGCAGCTTCCACGGCCGCACCCTGGCCACCGTCACGGCCACGGGACAGCCGAAGTACCACGCGGGCTTCGAGCCGCTGCCGGCCGGCTTCCACCACGTGCCGTACGGTGACGTGGAGGCGGTCCGCCGCGCCGTGGGTCCGGCCACCGCCGCCATCCTGGTGGAGCCCATCCAGGGGGAGGGTGGGGTGCGTCTGGCCCCCGAGGGCTTCCTCAAGGGGCTGCGCGCGCTGTGCGACGAGAAGGGCCTGTTGCTCCTCGTCGACGAAATCCAGACGGGCATGGGTCGCACCGGCATCCCCTTCGGCTTCATGCGCGAGGGCATCCGGCCGGACGCCATCAGCATGGCGAAGGCGCTGGGCAACGGTCTGCCCATTGGCGCCATGTTGTGCCGCGAGGACGTGGGCGCGAGCCTGTCCCCGGGCAGCCACGGCTCGACGTTCGGCGGCAACCTGGTGGCCGCCGCCGCCGCCAACGCCGCCCTCAAGGTCATCCGCCAGCCGGGCTTCCTGGACGAAGTGACGGCCAAGGGTGCGTACTTCCTGGGCCGGCTGCGGGAAATCCAGGGCAAGCTTCCCCCGGGTCGCGTCGTCGAGGTCCGAGGACAGGGCCTGCTGGTGGGCCTGGAAGTGGACCGGGAGGCGCCCCAGGTGCTCGCCAGGCTGCGCGAGGCCGGGGTGCTGGGCAACGCGGCGGGTGACCGGACGGTCCGTTTCGCCCCTCCGTTCACTGTCACCCGGGAGGAGTTGGATCAGAGCCTCGCCATCATCGAGCGGGTGCTGATGGCCCTCTGAGGCCGATTTTCCGCCGGATGGAGCCTGGGCGGGGGCACTGGGTGTTTGACGCCCCGCGTCCCCCAAACCTAGGCTCGACCTTTCGGCAACCCATTCGTGGACCGTCCTGTGAGCGCGCCAAATACGATTGTCGGCCTGGGGGCCCGGACGGACCACATCGCCACGGTGCCCAATCTGGACTTCGCTCGCCTCCAGCTCTCGTCGGAGGAAGCGTCCGTCCTGTCGCTTGTCGGCAGGGTGGAGCGCATCGACCAGGTGTTGTCACGCTCTACCCTGGGTGAAGCACGCACCATCGCCGTGCTGCTCGCCCTGCGGGCCAAGGGGGCCATCGTCCCCGCGCGCGTGGTGCAGAAGAACCAGCCCGCTCCCGCAGTGGACGCCGCGCTGGCCGAGGAAGTGGACCTGGAGCCGGAGCGGAAGAAGGAGATCATCGACCTGGAGCGTGCGCTGGACGGGTTGGATCACTTCGCCGTCCTCGGATTGCGCCCTGGTGCTCCGGCCGCCGAGGTGAAGCAGGCGTACTACAACGCGTCCCGCCGCTATCACCCGGACCGCTACTTCGGAAAGAACCTGGGCAGCTTCCGCGCGCGCATGGAGCGCATCTTCCGGAGGCTCACGGACGCCCACAACATCCTCACCCAGCAGGACAAGCGGGACGCGTACCTCAAGGCACACCCGGCGCTCGCGACGGCTTCCGTGGCCGCCGCGACCCCCGCGCCCGCGCCCGTGCCGGTGATGGATCCCACCCAGGAGCTGATGCCCTTCGCTCCCACTCCGCGTCCGGCGCGCCTCTCGTCCCCGCTGCAGGCGTCCGCCCCGTCGACGCCACCTCCGGTGCAGGACGCGGAGTCGGAGGCACGCAGGGCGGAGCGGCAGGCGCGGCTCGCTCGGCACCCGTACATGGCGCGCAACGTGCGGCTGTCGGAGCTGGTGGCGCGCGGCAAGGCGGCCATCGCCCGAGGCGACTGGGAGCGGGCCTACCAGGACTTCCACCAGGTCCAGACGTTGGACCCGAAGAACCGCGAGGTGACGACGCTGCTGACGGAGGCGCGCCGCCGCCACGACGAACAGCGTGGGGCCATCGAGCTGGCGCGCGGGCGGGAACTGGAGCAGCACGGCGATACCGTGGGGGCGCTCGCGGCCTATCGGCTGGCGTATTCCCTGGATGGGCAGAACCCGGAGGCCGCCTTCCGTGCGGCCAGACTGGGACTCCAGCAGGGCCAGGACGTGGGCGAGGTTCGCTCGCTGGCACAGCGCGCCGTGGACCTGCAGGGAGGGCGAATCGAGCACCATTTGTTGCTGGGACGGGTGCTCGCCGACGCGGGATCGAAGAAACTGGCCAAGCGGGTCTTCGAAGATGCAGCGAAGTTGGATCCGGACAATGCCGAGGCCAAGGCGGCGCTCAAGAAGCTGCGCTGGACGTTCTAGGATGAGCACGCTCTCTCATGGCTGATCCCGAACCCCTCATTGGCATCGACCTGGGGACGACGAACAGCATCGTCGCCACCGTCCAGGACGGGCAGCCCGTCGTCATCAAGAACCGCACGGGCCAGGCGCTTACGCCGTCGGTCATCGCCGTGTCCAAGAACGGCAAGCGACTGGTGGGTGGCATCGCCAAGCGTCAGGCCATCACCAACCCGCAGGAGACGGTGTACGCGGCCAAGCGGCTCATCGGCCGGAAGTTCTCCTCGCACGAGGTGCAGGACGCGCTGCGCTCGTTGCCCTACGAGGTGGTGCCGGGGCAGCACGATGACCTGCGCATCCGCATGGGCGGCAAGGACATGTCGGTTCCGGAGATCAGCGCCATGATCCTCCAGGAGCTGAAGGCGGACGCGGAGGCGCACTTCGGCAGGCCGGTGAGCAAGGCCGTCGTCACGGTGCCGGCGTACTTCAACGACGCCCAGCGGCAGGCCACCAAGGACGCGGGGCGCATCGCCGGGTTGGACGTGCTGCGCATCATCAACGAGCCCACCGCGGCGGCGCTGGCGTATGGCTTCAGCCGCACCGTGAATGGCCGCGTGGCCGTGTTGGACCTGGGCGGCGGCACGTTCGACGTGTCGGTGCTGGAGATCAACCAGGGTGTCTTCGACGTGGTGGGCACCGGCGGCGACACGTACCTGGGGGGCGAGGACTGGGACAACCGCATCATCGAGTGGCTCGTCTTCGGCTTCGCGAAGGAGCACGGCATCGACCTGCGCAAGGACCGCATGGCGTTGCAGCGGCTCAAGGACGCGGCGGAGAAGGCGAAGGTGGAGCTGTCGAGCGTGAAGGAGACGCAGCTCAACCTTCCGTTCATCAGCACGCCTCCCGGGGGCGGCGCCGCGCTGCACCTGCAGGCCGCGTTGTCCCGCGAGAAGCTGGATGACCTGACGGCGGACCTGGCCGAGCGCGTGGTGGGCATCACCACGGAGGTGCTGGGCGAGGCGGGTGTGCGGGCCTCGGAGCTGAAGGAAGTCATCCTCGTCGGTGGCATGTCGCGCATGCCCAAGATTGTCGAGGCGGTGCGCGGCTACTTCCGACGTGAGCCGTGCAAGGGCGTGCATCCGGACGAGGTGGTGGCGCTGGGCGCCGCGGTGCAGGCGCACGCGCTGGTGGCGCAGGAGGGCGAGCTGCTGCTCCTGGACGTCACGCCGCAGAGCCTGGGGGTGGCCATCGCCGGCGGCTACGTGCGGCGCATCATCCCGAAGAACACGACGGTGCCCACGTCGGCCACGGAGGTCTTCGCGACGTCGAAGGACTTCCAGCGGCTGGTGAAGATCATGGTGCTCCAGGGCGAGCACGAGCTGGCGCACCAGAACGAGCTGCTGGGCGAGTTCGTCCTCACCGGTCTGCGCGAGGCACCTCGGGGGCAGGTGGAAATCGAGGTGACGTTCGACATCAACGCGGAGGGCATCGTCTCCGTCTCCGCGCGCGACAGGGAGACGGGCCTGCGCCAGTCCATCACCGTCACCGCGTCCAGTGGACTCACCGAGGAGGAGCTCAAGCGCATCATGGATGAGCAGCGCGGCTACCTCATGGCCGCGCGCATCTCCGAGGAACTCAAGGTCAAGCGCATGGAGCTGGACTCGCTCGCGCGCGACGTCATGGATGCGCTGACGCGAGCGAGGCTGTTGCCCGGGGGTGGTGGGCTTCCCGCCGACGCGGTGCCTCGCGCGGAGCAGGTGCTGGAACATGCGCGGCAGGTCCGCGCGGGTGAGGACGTGGGGGCGCTGGGCCGCGCGTGTGAGCTGCTCACGGGATGTCTGACCCAGCTCAAGGGCCCGTCACGCAGTGGCATGGGGCGATAGATGAGCACCCAGCGCGCCAACCAGCTCGTCGAGGCGGGACTGTGGCTGCGCCTGAGTGGCGACGCCCAGGGTGCGCAGAAGCTGTTCGAGCGGGCGCTCGTGCTGGACCCCGACAATGTCCGGGCGCGCGAATCCCTGGCCGCGCTGGAGACCCCATTCGGACGGAG
This sequence comes from Myxococcus sp. CA039A, assembly GCF_013336645.1. Taxonomy (NCBI): domain Bacteria; kingdom Pseudomonadati; phylum Myxococcota; class Myxococcia; order Myxococcales; family Myxococcaceae; genus Myxococcus; species Myxococcus sp. CA039A. Next base: position 5,686 of record NZ_JABUMQ010000244.1, read on the forward strand.
TAGCCCGTTCGCGGGGGCATCGGCGGATGCGTCCACGCGAGGCACGCCGCTGCCCTCGCTGGATGGCGACTGGGGCGCGTGGGCCGAAGGCGAGGGCCATCCGCTGGACGAAGAGGACGAGGAGCGTTCTCCCAGCGTGCTGATTCCAGAGGGCGACGGACCTCCACCGGGAGGTGACGTGCTGGACCTGCTCTCGCGCGATGAGCCCACCACGCAGGAGTACGGCGTCCCCGAGGGTGACACGGACGAGTTCGGTGTCCCCGTCACGGAGAGCGAGCTGGAGCGGTTGCTGCGCGGCGCGGCCGACCTGCTGGAGCTGGATGACCACTCGGGCGCGGTGGACCTGTTGTTCAAGGCGCAGGAGCTGGCGCCGGGAGACCCGCGCGTGGATGTGCTGCTCATCCGCAGCGAGCGCATGCTGATGGCCATGCTGGAGTCGAAGCTGGGCGACCTGGGCCGTGTGCCCCGCGTGCGTCTCCAGCCGGACGACATCATCTGGCTCAGCCTGGACCACCGCGCGGGCTTCGTGCTCGCGCAGATTGATGGCGCCGTGACGTTCGAGGACCTCTTCTCGCTGTCCGGGATGACGCGGCTGGATACCGCCCGCATCCTCGCCCAGCTCCTCGACGAAGGCGTCATCGCCGCCGCCTGACCTCCCTCGAAGCCGGGTCCACGCAGGCGCGCCTTTTTCAGGTCGATTGACAGGGTCCTGTCATGATGACAGGTTATTTCTTGTTTGCGCGTGAGTCGAGGCCACTCCTGGGCCCGCGTCGCGCGGGAGGCACACACCCATGAAGCATGACGCCAGCATTCCGGCGCTGCCCTGTGTCGCGCTCGAACCGACGCTCGAGTTCTATGGGCTGCTGGGCTTCGAGGTGACGTACCAGCAGCGCCTGCCGAATCCCTACGCGGCGACGCGGCGTGGAGGGGCCCAGCTCCACTTCTTTGGCGTGAAGGGGTTGGACCCGCTGGCGGCCTATAGCTGCTGTCTCATCATCGTCGACGAAGTCGAGGAGCTGCACGAAGGCTTCGCGGCGGCCCTGCGAAAGACCTACGGCAAGGTGCCCGTGCGAGGCGTGCCGAGAATCACCCGGATGAAGAAGGGGCAGACACGCTTCACCGTCGTCGACCCGTCCGGCAACAGCGTGATGTTCATCCGTCGCGACGAGCCTGGTGGCTACGGTGACGACGAGGACGACTCCGCCACGCTGTTGGGCAAGGCGCTGAAGACCGCCCGGAGGCTGCGTGACTTCAAGAGTGACGACGCGACGGCCGCGAAGGTCCTCGACGCCGCGCTGAAGAAGCCCGATGCCGGCACGCCGCTGGAGCGAGCGCGGGCGCTGGTGGCTCGTGCCGAGCTGGCCGTGGCGCTGGCGGACCTGCCACGCGCGAATCAATCGCTCCGCGAATTCGACGCCCTGGTGCTCCCGGCTTCGGAGCGGGCGTCGCTCGAGGCGGACAGGGCCGCGGTCGACACCCTCATGCGCACCCAGGAGTAGGGCGGGCCCGGGGGCAATGACCCCGAGCCCACGTGCCACGGCTACGCGCGGACGACGCCCGTCCAGACGCCCTTCACCACGACGTCGCCGCGCTGGTTGCGCGACTCCGTGCTGACGACGACGAACTCCTTGCCGGCCTTCACGTAGATGTTCTCGATGCGGCCCGTGGTCGTCATCACGTCGCCGGGGCGCATGACGTCCAGGAACTCCAGCTCCTGTTCACCGTGCACCAGCATCAGCAGATTCACGCCCAGCTCCGGGTCCGCGACGGCCGCGCCGAACGGGCGGATGGCGAAGACGACGGCGAAGCTGGGGAACGCAATCAGGTCGCCGTACGGGCCCTGCTTCGCGGCGGTGTCGTCGTAGAGGAGGGGACTGACGTGCTCAGGCGGCTCGCCCGGTGTGCCGGCGGCGGGATGCGCGCCTCCCACGGCCAGGGTGAACTCGCGCAGCTTCTCCGCGCCAATCGTGTACGTGTACGGGCCGTATTCCCGGCCGATGAAGCGCTTGTCGATGGCCATGGCGACTATCCGATGGAGGCTTCGACGACGGCGCCCTTGAGGACGGCCTCGCCGCGCTGGTTGGTGGCGGTGACTTCCGTGGTGAGCCGGTCCGCTTCGATGGCGGTGACCTTGCCTTCGAACGTCACGACGTCCTCGGGACGAACAGGGCGAGAGAAGCGCACCTTCACCTTGCGGATGCGGCCCGGGTCTCCCACGAAGACGGCGACGGCTTCCACCGCCCAGCCCAGCGTGCAGAGCCCCTGCAAGATGACGCCGTCGAGGCCGGCCACCTTGCCGACCTCCGGGTCGATGTGGATGGGATTGAAGTCCCCGGATGCGCCCGCGTAGTAGATCGGCCGGTACAGGTCGCACTCGCGGACGTGCGTGAAGGTATCGCCTACCTGGAAGGTGCGTGCCATGAGGCCCCCTGATTTAGCACGGAGGCCCCGCTCGCTCACCCCGTCGCGGAGCCCTGGTCCAACGGGTCATCCACTTCAGAGCCTTCTCGGCGCTTGCGGTACTGCTCGCGCACATACGCCACCAACTGGTCCAGGTACGAGGACAGGGGAGGGCAACGCACGCCCGTGCCGTCCAAGAGCTCCAGCGTGTTGTGACAGTTGTAGATGGCCAGATGGTTCACATAGCTGATGGCCGCGCGCTGCGGCCGGGCCAGCTTCTCCAGCACCGGCAGCCGCAGCATGACGTCCGCCGCGCGCGCCGACAGGTTGAAGCGCGGCAGCTTCTTGTTCGCCTTCTCCGCGATGAGCTCGTACACGCGCCGTGCGCTCATCGGGTTCGGGTCCACCAGGTGGAACGTGCGGCCCGCGGCGCGAGGGTCCTTCGACAAGCGCCACACCGCCTCCACCACGTAGTCCACTGGCACCACGTTGAGCGGCGCCACGCCGTTGCCGGGCAGGGGCAGCGGCACGACCAGCGGCGACGTGACGAGCAGGATGCCCAGGTAGTAGGGCCCCTCGAACTTGTCGATCTCCCCCGTGCGCGAATCGCCCACCACGCTGGAGGGCCGGTACACCGTGACGGGCAGGGTGGAGCTGGCGCGCATCACCAACCGCTCGGCCTGGAACTTCGTCTCCTCGTACGGATTGCGGAAGCCCTGGCCGCGGTCCAGCTCGTCCTCGGCGATGACGCCCACGCGGTCGCCGGACACGTAGCAGGTGGAGAAGTGGTTGAAGCGCGCCAGGTGCTCGCAGTCGCGCGCGAGCTCCAGCATGTTGCGCGTGCCGTCCACATTCACGCGCCACGCGGTGTCCTTGGCCACGCCCAACTGCGCCACCGCCGCCAGGTGGAAGATGTCCGTCACCCGTTCGCACAGGCGCTGGTACTCCTCGCCCGACAGGCCCAGGTGCATGTCCACCACGTCGCCGGTGAGCAGCTCCACCGTGGCGCCCTTCAGCTTGGACGCGTGCTTCTGCGCTTCCTTGAGCGCCTTGGGCTGCACCAGCGCGTAGACGTGCCCTTTCGGGTCCTCCCGCGCGATGTGCTCCACCAGCCGCTTGCCGATGAACCCCGGATAGCCGGTGATGAAATACGTCCCAGCACCGGTCTTCTTGCGCGTCTCGCTCATTGCGCGCGGAGCATACTCGCCCGTCAGCCGCGCGCGAGCATGGCGCGCCAGACCGACTCCACTTGCTCCCGGGTGGATGACAGGTCCTGGCTGTTGTCGATGACCCACGTCGCGTGGACCCGCTTGTCGTCCAGGGGGAGCTGGGCGGCCAGCCGCGCCTCGGCGGCCGTCGCATCCAGCCCGTCACGCGCCATCAGCCGCGCTTTTTGCAGGTCCCGGGGCACCCACACCAGCGCCACCCCCTCCATCCACTCGTGCATCCCGGCTTCGATCAGCAGCGGGACGTCGTAGATGACACGCTCCACGCCCCGAGCCGTCAGCGCCTCGAGCTTCTCCATGAAGGCCTCGCGAACGCGAGGGTGGGTGATGGCGTTGAGGGCGGCGCGCTCCGTGTCGTTGCCGAACACGTGCGCGCCCAGCTTCGCTCGGTCCAGGCGGCCGTCGGGGCCCACCACGCCAGGGAAGCGCTCCGCGATGGCGGCGAGGCCCGGCGTGCCCGGCTCGACGACTTCGCGGGCGAGCACGTCCGCGTCGAGCACCTCCGCGCCCAGCTCCCGGAGCATCCGGGTGACGGTGCTCTTTCCGGAACCGATGCCGCCCGTCAGTCCGAAGACGTGCATCCGCGGGCCTACTTCGCGGCCTTCTGCGTGGTGAAGGTGAACGACTGCACCGTCTTGCCGTCCTCGTTGAAGAAGATGGCCAGCCCCAGCTTCGGGTAGAGGAAGTAGGTGCGGAAGTCGTCCGTCAGCTTGCGCTGGTAGCACGGCGCAGAGGGCACGGGGCCGGAGGGGCAGGCGGGGCCGTAGCTCGTCTCGATGGTCTCCTTGTCGATGACGGGCCCGGGGAAGACGTCGATGCGCTCGATGAGTCCCGTGCCGGGGTCCACCTTGAATTGCGCCTGGCTGGTGCCCTTGATGGCCTCCTTGCCGAGGTAGGCGATGGTCTCCTTGCCGTCCTGGCTGACGGTGCGCGAGGGCTCGCCGAACTTCTTGACGACCTCGTCCTTCTTGGTGACGCCGGGCTCCACGCCCTGCCACGGCTTGGCGACAGCGGGGAAGGCGACGGCAATCACGGCGAGCGCAATCAAGGTCCTCATCACGACTTCCTCCCTAATGGAAAGGGCGGGCGGGGCTCAAGCGCTGCCCTCTCTTTTCAACGGACGATTCCGACGGGCATTCAACCACGAGACGCCTTGCCCCGTCCGGGGGGGTCTGCTACTTCGCGAGCCATGCGCGCTCCTGGCTCCAGGATTCTTTCCGTCCTCCTGCTGGCCCTCTGTGGCGCGGCCGGGGCGGCTGATTTCGTCGGCGCTGACAGTTGCAAGGGCTGCCACCCGGAGGCCTACGAGGCGTGGATGCAGTCCAAGCACGCCCGGGCGGTGAGTTCCCTCTCCGAGCAGCAGCAGAAGGACGGCCGCTGCCTGTCGTGCCACTCACCGGACCAGGTGGCGCAGACGCAGGCCAGTGTGAGCTGCGAGACATGTCACGGCGGCGGCCAGTACTACTCGCCCGAGTACGTGATGAAGGACCCGGAGCTGGCGCGCCTGGTGGGGTTGGTGGACCCGTCCGAGAAGCAGTGCCGCTCCTGCCACGACGCCTCCTCGCCCTCCTTGCGGCCGTTCGACTTCAAGGAGTCGCTCAAGGCCATTGACCACTGGTCGGCCGAACGCGCCCGTCGCGCGGCCCGGACCGAGGCCCCGGCCACTCCCCCCTCCACCGCGAAGAAATAGTCGATTGATCAAGATTCTGGACGCCCGTTTCGTCGTCACCGCGGTGGAGCCCAAGGGCTACCCGCAGGGACATACCGCCGAGGTGGCCTTCGTTGGCCGCTCCAACGTCGGTAAGTCCTCCATGATCAACACCCTCACCGGCCGCAAGAAGCTGGTGCGCGTGTCGAACACCCCGGGCCGTACCCGGACGCTCAACTTCTTCGACGTGGACCTGGAGCGCGGCACCTTCCGCCACCAGGTGCGCCTGTGTGACTTGCCGGGCTACGGCTTCGCCCGCGCGAGCAAGGCGGACAAGGCCCAGTGGGAGCAGATGATCACCACCTACCTCGAGAAGCGGCATCGGCTCGAAGTGGTCGTGAGCATCATCGACGCGGAGGTCGGCCCGACGCCGGATGACCTGGCCACGCTCGACTATCTGCAATCCCACAAGCGCAAGGTGCTGGTGGTGGCCACGAAGATCGACCGGCTCACCAAGGCCAAGACGCTGCCCCGGCTCCAGGAGCTGTCGCGTCAGCTGGACCTGCCCATGGAGGCGATTCTTCCGTTCTCCTCGACGGAGCGGCGGGGCGTGGACGAGGTCTGGGGCGCGCTCCTGGACACCTTCGGCAAGGCCTCTCGCGTTTGAGCCCAGGCTCCGGTACCCCGGGGCTCCATCGTCTAGTCGCCGCTCTCCGTGGCGTTCCCCTCCCGACGAGGGAGGCGCTGTGGTAGGCACGGCGCCGTGTCCTCCGAGAACGGCAAGGGTAATGGCAGGGATTCGCAGCTCGCCCTGCGCGAGTTGCAGCAGCAGTTGATGAGGCTGTCACCCCGGAGGCGCATGGACGCGCTTCTGGAGGGAGCGGATGCACAGGCGTTGGTGCGCGCCCTGCCTCCGGAGAGCCTCTACGTCACCATCCAGGAAGTGGGGCTCGAGGACGCGACGGAGCTGGTGCAGCTCGCGTCGCCCGGCCAGTTCCGCGCCTTCGTGGACCTGGGCGCGTGGAAGCGCGACAAGCTGGACTCGCACGCCGTGCTGACGTGGCTGCGCGCCGCGCGCGGCGGCTTCGATGACACCCCGGAGTTCCTGCGCAAGCTGCACGCGGTGGACATGGAGGTGCTCGAGTACCTGCTGCACGAACTGGTCGCCGTGCATGACCTGGAGGAGAACCCGGACGTCAACCCGCAGGGGGTGACGCTGGAGACTCCGGAGGGTCGCTACCTGGTCGAAATCAAGGCCGAGGGCGCGGAGATGTCCGCGGTGCGCGCGCTCGTCACCGACCTCATCGCGGAGAACCCCTTCGAGGCCGTGCGCCTGCTGGAGGCCGTGCGCTGGGAGGTTCCCGCCGAGCTGGAGGAGACGGCCTTCCAGTTCCGCAAGGCGCGTCTGCTCGATTTGGGCTTCCCGACGCTGGAGGACGCGATGGCCCTCTTCAGCCGCGTGGACGTTCCGTCGCGTCGGCCCTCGAGTACGTCAACCCCGGCGGCGCTGACGGCGTCCCAGGGCCACGTGGACTACCTGGCGGCGGCGTTCCGGGGACTGACGGAGGTCGAACGTCAGAACGCGGAGGACGAACTGGCGGGCGTGGCCAACGCGGCGTTGGTGGCGGAGCTCGCGGACCCCGGCGACCTGGACGCCGTGCGCCGGGTCGGCGAGATGGTGCGGGACTACCTCTCGCTCGGGCTGGAGCACCTGACGGGGGCGGACCCCTCGCAGGCCACCGAGGTGCTGCGCGACACGCCCCTGCGGCGCATCTTCCAGACGGGCTTCACGCTGACGCTCCAGCTCAAGTTCCGCGCGGACCGGCTGGCGAAGTCGCCGGGAGCGGTGGTGGACGGCGTGCTGCTGGTGCTGCCGGAGGAGGCCGCCGCGCTGGAGGCGCTGCGCCGCAAGCGGCCCCGTCGCGCGCTGAAGGTGGAGGGCGCGGAGCCGGTGCCGTTCCGCTCGCTGCGCGAAGTCGCCGCCAGCGAGGCCGTGCTGGCGCGCGCGGAGGCCCAGGTGGAGGTCTTCCGGGGCGTGCTGGGTGGCACGCCGGAGTCCGCGCTCGAGGCCGTGGCCCGCTTCGGTGTTCCGTTGGAGACACTTGGCGTGGAGCGCCTCTTCGCCGCCGTGGTCGCCATGGCGGTGCTGGAGGCCCGGCCGGACGCCCGCCCGGTGCCGCTGGGCCGCACGGTGGAGCTGGGCCAGCGCCTCTTCGAGGGCACCCCCCAGGCCCCGCGCCTGCTCGACTCCGCCTCCGTGCGCGCCCTGTCGGGCCTGGAGGGCGCGGTGGCCCCGGAGGCTCGCGCGGAGCTGCGCCGCATGGTGGGTGTGACGCTCATGCGGCTGTTGTCGGAGCTGGGCGCGGCGTGGCTGGAGGACGCGAAGTGGAGTCCCGTCGCGTCCGAAGTCCTGCCCATGGAGAGCCACCCGGTGCCGTAGCTTTTTCAGTCCGGGAGGGCCTCCGGCTTCCGGGGGCCTTCCGGCCTGTGGAGATCCGGGCCTTTGCGAGCCCGGACCCTGGCACGCCCTCTGCTACTGCGTGGCGCACGCGAAGCTGTACGCGCGTGAACTGCCAGAGGAGGAGGGACATGGTGCCGGGAGAGCAGGGGCAGCGCCGTGACGTGTGGGCCTTCTATGCGCTGACCGCATTCGCCGCGGTGATGTACGCGGTGCCGGGTGAGTGGATCCCCGTGCTGGCGCCGCTTCGGTTGGCGCTGCTGACGTCAGTGGTGGCCGCGGGGTTGATGGTGATTCGGAGGTTGGGGCGCGCGGAGCCGCTCTACCTGGATGGCGCGCGGGGCTGGGGGCTCATCGGCTTCTCCTGCCTGGCGGTGCTGTCCGTGTCGTGGGCGGTGAACGCGGAGGTGGCCCGCTACACGGGCATGGAGCTGTTGAAGCTGACGGCCATCTACCTCACCGTCGTCAACGTCATCTCCAGTGGGCGCAGGCTCGCCGTCGTGTGCGGGTCCATTGTCCTGGCCTCCGTGGTGACGTCCATTGGCGTCATCAACTGGTACGTGGTGGGGGAGAACCTGGTGGAGGGCTTCCGCGCGCGCTGGGTGGGCGTGTACGCGGACCCGAACCACATGGCCATGAACCTGGTGCTGGTGGTGCCGCTCGCGGTGGCCTTCGTGGCCCGCAAGGGCTCGCCCTGGGTGTGGCGGGTGGCGTGCCTGCTGGCGGCGGTGCTGGCGGTGGTGGCCATCGTCCTGTCGCACTCGCGCGGTGGCTTCATCGGCCTGTCCGTCGCCATGGGCCTGTGGGCCTTCCGTGAGAAGCGCCGCATCCAGGCCATCGTCGTGGGCGCGCTCTTCGTGATGGGCCTGGTCGTCTTCGCGCCGGAGAGCTTCTGGGCCCGCAACGAGACGGTGGCGGCCTTCCACGAGGATGCGTCCGCGATGGGCCGCGTCTACGCGTGGCAGGTGGCCAGCCGCATCAGCCTGGACCGGCCGCTGCTGGGGGTGGGCGCGGGCAGCTTCCGCTACGCGTGGGCGGAGTACGCGCCTCCAGAAGCGCGGCGCGCGTACGTGGCGCACAACATCTTCCTGGACGTCGTGGGAGAGCTGGGCTGGGTGGGCCTGGCGCTCTTCATGATGTTCGCGGGAGGCGCGTCCGGAGGCGCCTTCACCGCATCACGCAGTCGAGAGGTGGGCTGGATTGCACGGGCGCTGTCCGCGTCCGTGGCGGGCTACCTGACGTGTGACTTGTTCTCCGGATACATCCTCTCCGCTCACTGCTACGTGCTCTTCGGCCTGGCTGCCGCGGCGCACCGCATCGCCCGCGCGGCGGAGGTGACGGAGACGGTGGGCATCCCGGACGGACAGGCGCCTGTCGGGCCCGTGGGGGCGTGGGAGGGGTCGGGACATGCGGCGTGAGGACGTGAAGATGGGGGCCAGGCCACTGCGCCTGGTGCAGTTCACCCGGTCGTTCCACATTGGCGGCACGGAGGTGCAGGTGCTGGAGCTGCTGCGGGGCCTTCCCCCCAGCTACCAGCTCCAGGTCTCCGTACTGGAGGACGCGGGGCCGTTGATGGGCGCGGTGTGGAAGCTGGGCTACGTGGCGGAGACGTTTCCCCTGAAGGGCTCCGTCGCGCAGGCCAACACCGCGTACCAGGTGATGCGCATGGCCCGGTGGCTGAAGACCAACCGCGTGGACCTGGTCCACGTGCACGACTTCTACTCCACGCTCATCGCCGTGCCGGCCGCGAAGCTCGCTGGGACGAAGGTCATCGTCGGACGGTTGGACCTGTCCCACTGGCAGGGCAGCGCGCGGCGCGCGGTGCACTCGCGGCTGACGGCCATGGCGGACCACGTCGTCGCCAACGCGGAGGCCATCCGCCGGATGCTGGTGGAAGAGGAGGGCCTGCCCGCCTCCCGCGTCTCCGTCATCCACAACGGCCTGGACCTGGCCCGCTTCGACGCGCGGATGCGCGAGGGCCTCAAGTCCCCGCTGCCCGACACCGGCGACGCGCCCGTCATCGTCCACGTCGCCAACATGAACCACCCGGTGAAGCGCCAGGAGGACCTGCTGCTGGCGCTCGCCATGCTCCACCACGGAGGCACGCCGCTGCATGCCTTCCTCGTGGGTGACGGGCCCCGCCGCAAGAGCCTGGAGAAGCTGGCCGCGGAGCTGGGCGTGTCGGACACCGTGCACTTCCTGCGGCACCGCACGGACGTCGCCGCCATCTACGCGCGCGCCACCCTGGGCGTGCTGTGCTCCAGCGCGGAGGGCATGTCCAACGCCGTCATGGAGGGCATGGCCGCTGGCCTCCCCATGGTGGTGACGCGGGTGGGGGGGAACACCGACCTCGTCCGCGACGGCGAGCGCGGCCTCGTCGTCCCCGCCGAGCGCCCGGCGCAGCTCGCGCAGGCCTTCAACCAGCTGCTCTCGAGCCCGGAGAAGGCCAAGCGAATGGGCCGCGCGGCCCGGGACTTCGTCGCCCGCGAGCTGTCCCTGGAGCGGCTGATCCGCCTCCATGACGCGCTGTATCAACGCGTGGTCCACGGCCCCTGAGGGCATGTCAGACCGGCGTGGATACTTCGCGTCGTTGGCCGGCAATGGGGCGCCGGCTCGTCCGTAGGTGGGGTGTTCACACCCTACCTCGGAGCACCCTTCATGCTGCTGCCCCTCCTGGCCGTGCTGGCCTCCGCCGCCCCGACGACGCAGACCTGGAAGTTCGACACGGATGGAACTCCCCAGGTCCATCTTTCCAATGTTAATGGCGCGGTCCGCGTAGATGCGGTAGACGGGAATAATGTGGTAATCGAAGCGGTTCCGGAAAACCCCGACAATTCCCGGAAGCCGTTGGAGGTCGAAGTCACCCAGGACGGCGACGCGGTGCGGGCGAGGGTGTGCTGTGGGCCGTGTGCGGAACGGCAGCAGTCATGCCGGGCGGACCAGGGCACGGTGCGGTTGACGGTGAAGGTGCCGCGCGCGTCGGAGCTGGAAGTGTCGGTGGTGAACGGGGCGGTGGTGGTGAAGGGCGTGACGGGGCCGCAGAAGCACGCCACCGTCAACGGCCGTGTGGAAGTGAACGGCTCGGAGCGACGTTTGTCGGTGAGTAGCGTTGAGGGAGAGGTGGTACTGGCTCCCCGGAAGCTCGAGGACACCGAAATCACGACGGTGTCGGGCAACGTCCGGCTGAAGCTGCCGGAGCGAGCGGACGCGCAGGTGGAATTCAGCTCTGTAGGGGGGAGTTTCAACGGGAGCAGCGTCGCCCTGGGTTCGCGGAAGAAGACCTATGGCGCGGGCACCCACGAGGTGGAAGTGAGCACCGTCGGTGGCTCGCTGACCGTCCAGGAATAGCTTTCGAGGCCCGTCTCCCAGTCAGACGGCCCGGGGCGCTCGCCGGTGAAACTCCAAGGCGCCGGCGAGCGCTCACTTTTTTGTCGGGCCCCTTTCGTCCCCACCACCGTGGCGCGAGACGAGGGGCCCCCGGCCGACGGGCCGCTCCCAGGGCGAGCCCCGGCCTTCAGGAAGCGGGCGTGCCGGCGCTCCGGTGCTCCGCGCCAATGGCCTGCGTGACGCTCGTGAAGCCATCTCTCGCGAGCAGGGCGGACAGGGCGGGGAGGATGCGGCGCACCATGCCCGGCCCCTCGTAGATGAAGCCCGTGTACACCTGCACCACGGATGCTCCCGCACGCAGCTTCTCGTAGACGTCCTCGGCGGTGAAGACGCCGCCCACGCCGATGATGGCCAGCGCTCCGCCCGAGCGCTGGTACGCGCGGCGGATGACGGCGTTGGCGGCCTCCCGCACGGGAGCGCCGGACAGGCCGCCGGCCTCCTTCGCGAGCGGATGTTCGAAGGGCCGCGCCACCGTGGTGTTGGTGGCGATGAGGCCCGCGAGCTTCTGGGCGCGCACCACGTCCACCACTTCGTCCACGGCCTCGGGCGTCAGGTCCGGGGCAATCTTGAGGAACAGCGGCTTGCCCGGAGCCACGGAGGCCAGACGCTCCTGCACCGCGCCCAGGAGCGCGGAGAGCTGCTCGGGCTCCTGGAGCTTGCGAAGGCCCGGCGTGTTGGGTGACGAGGCGTTGACCACCACGTAGTCGCCCAGGGGCGCGAGCGCGTCCACGCACGCCACGTAGTCGTCCACCGCCCGCTCCAGCGGCGTGTCCTTGTTCTTGCCCACGTTGATGCCCAGCGGGCCGGGGCGCCAGTCGCGTTGGCGCAGGTGGGCCGCGGCCACGGCGGCGCCGTGGTTGTTGAAGCCCATGCGGTTGATGACGGCCTGGTGCTCCGGCAGACGGAACAAGCGGGGCGTCGGGTTGCCCGGCTGGGGGCGGGG
>NZ_JABUMQ010000245.1:0-17491 GCF_013336645.1 Myxococcus sp. CA039A
GAGCAGGCGCCCCGGAACGGCACCCAGCAGCGCAACTCGCGCGTGGACACGCAGACGCAGGGCAACGTGGAGCAGCCGCGCGGCAACGTGGTCAGCGGCCAGTCCAGCTTCGAGGCGGGTGGCGCGCGGACCGAGGTGACCGGCAAGGGTCCTGGTGGCATCGACACCCGCGCGTACGCGCAGGGGCCGACCTTTACGGCGGATGCCAAGGTGGACGCGGACGTGGGCCTGTCCGGCATCGATGTGAATCTCGCGGTGGACATCGACGCCACGCTGGTGGAAGCGGGCGCCGGGGCCTCCAAGACGGTGGACTTCGAGATCGCCGGTGAGAAGTACTCGGTGGAGCTGGACCTGGAGGCCATGGGCAAGATTGGCGCCGAGGGCCACATCAACCTGGACCTGCACGTGGGCACGGATGGCAACCTGTCCATCAACGCCTCCGCGTCGGGCTTCGCGGGTGCCCAGGCGAGCCTCACCGGCTCCATCGAGCTGAAGCACGAGGGCGACACCCTGGCCTCCGGCAGCATCACCGCCAGCGCCAGCGCGGGTGTCAGCGGCGACGCGCACGCCAACGTCGGGCTGAACAACGGCAACCTGGAGTTCGACGTGGGCGTCGAGGCCACCGCGGGCCTGGGCCTGGGTGTGGACATCGAGGGCTCGGTCAACGCGGGCAACGTGCTGAAGGCCGTGGGTGAGACGGCGGCCGCCGCGGGTGGCGAGGTCCTGGAGAACGTGGCCGAGGGTGCCATCAACGCGGGTGGCGCGGTGGTCGACGCGGCCGGCGACGTCTTCTCCGGCGCGGTGAACAAGGGCAAGGACATCATCGAGGGCGTTGGCGACTTCCTCGGCCTGTAATGTGAATCCGGAGCATTCCGGCGATGCCTGGCCCCCCGGGGCTGGGCTAGAGTTGGCGAACCCATGGCCGTCTCCAAGCTGGCTACCTCCGCGGCGCGACTGATGAAGCAGGGCCTCCTCAAAGAGGCGGCCCGTGAGTTCCAGCTCGCACTCGACCAGGACCCCCAGGACGCGAGCGCGCTGCTCGGCCTCGCGCGTCTGCGCCTCGCGCAGCACGACGAGGACGCGGCGCGCGGCCTCCTGGACCAACTGGTCTCACTCCACCCCACGCATCCCGAAGCGCTGAGCCACCTGGCGCGAATGAACGCCGAGAAGGGGGATGCGAGCGCGCTGGAGCTGCTCGCGGCCCTCGCCGCGCAGCCCACGGCGGGATTCTTCGAGGTGCTCAACCACGGCCGGGGGCTGCTCGCGCACCAGAAGTACGCGCAGGCCGTCAGCCCGCTGGAGCATGCGCTGGCGATGCAGCCGGGCAATGCCCAGACGCTCACGTACCTGGGCAAGGCGCACCAGGGGACGGGCAACCTGGACGCGGCGCTCAAGGCGTACCAGGAGGCGGCCGAGGCGACTCGCACCGAGCACCTCCCCTTCCTGCTGGCCTCGCGTGTCCAGGTGCTCCAGGGCCAGATTGGTCCGGCGCTGGTGACGCTGCGGCAGGCCATCCTGCGCAAGCCCACGGAGCCGTCGCTGTTCCGCGAGTTCGCGTCGCTGTGCCTCTTCGCGGGGGCGCCCGACGCGGCGATGCGCGCGGCCATCGAGCTGCGGCTGAAGCTGCCGGAGAGCGCGGACGCCATCTACCTGCATGGCCTGTCCGCCTTCGTGGCGGGCAAGAACGAGGATGCCGACCGCATCCTGCGCGAGGCGCTGGAGAAGGCCCCGGGCAATGCCCAGGTGCGCGTGGCGCTCGCCAAGGTCCGGCGCAGGCTGGGCGATGACGCGGAGGCGAAGAAGCTGCTGGAGGAGACGCTGACGTTCGCTCCTGGCGACGTGGGCGCGGCCAACGACCTCTCCGTGCTGCACCTGTCCAAGCCCGGAGGCGCCAACGCCGCCCGGAAGGTGCTCTCCGAGGCGCTGAAGGCGAACCCGGACGACCCGGGCCTGAACCTCAACCTTGCGCTCGCGCTGGCGGACAGCGACGCGGCGACGGCGGTCACCCACGCCCGGCGCGCCCAGGCCAGCGAGGACAAGAACATCCGCGAGCAGGCGGATCGGCTCGTCACCGCGCTCGCGCCGCACTGAAGCAGCACGCCCTGGGCGCCGCGAGTATTCGCGGCCCCTCGGCTCGCACCTCCGCGAGGGGTGGACCGGCGCAGCACCGCGCTCGGTCCTCGCGGCAACACCCTTGCGGGGAGGTGGACCCGCAGCGCTCGGTCCTCGCGGGTGCGCAGCAACGCAGCGGTGTTGCCGCGCGCGGGCGTCACAGTGGTCGCGCAGCGCTCGGTCCTCGCGGGGTGTGCGACAACGCCACAACGTCCTTTCAGGAAGGTGAACCCGCGTAGGGCTCGGTCTTCGCGGGTGCGCAGCAACGCCGCAACGCCCTTGCAGGAAGGTGGACCAGCGCGGCACCGCGCTCGGTCCTCACGGGAGCGGCAACAGGCGGGTGTTAGCGCGTCGCCAGCTAGCCCCGAAGCAGCCCCAGCGCGCCGAGCACCTCGGGGTACACCTTGCTGGCGAAGTACCGTCCGCCCGCGATGGTGAAGTGCACGCCGTCGCTCATGCGCAGCTTCATCGGCTTGCGGAAGCCCTCGACGCGCGCCTGGAGCAGCGCCTTGCCGTGCGCATCGGTGAAGTACCCGCGCGTGTCGACGTAGCGCGCATCCGGGCGGGAGCTGATGACCTCGCGCTGGAGTCCCCGGATGAGGCTCAGCTTCTGCTCGAAGCGCTTCAGCCCCGTCGCGGGCAGCTCCAGCCAGACAATCTTCCGCCCCGGCGCGGCGATGACGCTCGCGAACGAGTCGATGCGCCGACGGTACGCGTCCTCCCACCCGGGCTTGCCCCAGTGGACCGGCTTGCCACCACTCCGCTCCAGCAGCGACTGCCCATCATTGCCACCGAGGATGACCACCACCACGTCGGGCTGGTGGCGCTTCACTTCCTCCTCGCCCACCTCCATCCAGTCGAAGAAGTCCGGACGCGCCAGCCCCGTGGACGACCGGGCGCGGCGCGACGCGCGAATCTCCGGATGCGCCTCCAGCCTGGCCAGCAGGTAGTCCCCGAAGCCGGTGGCGATGAGGCTGTCGCCCAACAGCAACACGGAGCGCGGCCGCTCGGCGACGGGAGGCACCGGAGCCGCCGCGTCGGGAGCCGACGGCAATACGGGGGCCGCGCGCACGGCGTCGGACACGGAGCCGGCATCCTGTGCGGATGGAGCGGCCCACGCGAACCCGGTGGAGAAGACGACGAAGACGACGAAACCACGCGTGAAACGGTTCTGCATTCGGGGACGCACGGTAGCGGCAGGCCGCCGTCCCGTACATCCCCCTTTCACTCCGTCCACCCCTGGACAGGAGCATCTCCCCGCGTCAGGCCGCCGACACACTCCGCGCGAACGACAGTCCGGCCAGCCACGGCCCGAGCAGCTCCGCGCACGCCTCCGGGTGGGTGAAGTACGGCACGTGTCCCGCCCCGCGCAGCAGGTGCCGGGGCGTCCCGGGAGGCAGCGACTCCCCCAGCTTCGTCAGCGTGGAGGGCGGCACCAGCATGTCCCGGTCGCCCTGGATGCAGACACAGGAGACGTCCAGCCGCCGCAGCTCGGGAGGAGGCGCTTCGCCGTGAATGGCGAGCGCGCGATGCCACGTGCTGCGGCGCTCCAGCGCGGTGGTGGGCACCACCTCCGGGACTCGGGCGAAGGGGACGGGCCGCCACGCCGCCAGCCCCGCGGCGACCACACCGGGCCGACCCCACAGGGCGATGGGCCCCATCATCCCGATGAGCAGGCCGCGAGGGCCGAGGTGCGCCGTGCGCGTGAAAGACCCCAGGAACGCCACGCCCCGCACCACGCCGGCCGCCGCGAGGTGCGCGGCCACCATGCCTCCGAACGAGCTGGCCACCACCGCGTCCATCGGCCCCGCGGCCCGCAGGACCTGCCGCGCCAGGGCTCCCGCGCCCAGGGCCGCATGCTCACCCTCCGGGTACTCGACGAGCACGGGACGGGCGACCGAGGACAACACTCCGGCGAGCGCACGAAAGCCCGAGCCACGGGCTCCCAATCCAGGCAGCAGGAGCACCCTCGGCCCCTCGCCCCGCCCTACCTCCGTGAGCTGTACCTCCGCGCGCATGTCACTCCCTCGCCGTCGCCGCGGGGAACACGGCGGCGGCGCCGGTTCTGCCCGGCTCGGGCTCCACGGCCGGCTCCTGACGCACGGTACGCTCCAGGCCGAGGAAGGCCCGGGTGCGCTCATGTCGGGGCCGCTCCAACACCTGCGCCGGAGGACCTTCCTCCAGGATGCGCCCGCCATGCAGCACCAGCATCCGAGAGGCCAGCTCCCGGGCGAAGCGCATCTCGTGTGTCACCGCCACCAGGGTGAGTCCGTCCTCGCGGAGTCGTGACAGCAGCTCCACCAGTTCGCCCACCCGCTCGGGGTCCAACGCGCTGGTGGGCTCGTCCAGCAACAAGGCCTCCGGCTCCATCGCCAGTGCCCGGGCGATGGCCACCCGCTGCTGCTCGCCACCGGACAGCTCCGACGGATAGGCCCCCTCTCGGTGCGACAGGCCCACCTTCTCCAGCAGCGCGCGCCCCAGCTCGGTGGCCGCCTTCGCGTCCAGGCCCCTCACGTACCGGGGGGCCTCGATGACGTTGCCCAGCGCGGTGCGGTGCGCGAACAGGTGCCACTGCTGGAAGACGAAGCCCACGCGGCGCCGGATGTTGGACACCTGGGCGCCCCGCGCACGTTGCGCTCCAGGCGTCAACACGTCGTCACCCACCCGGATGGAGCCCGCGTCGAACGGCTCGAGTCCATTCAGGCACCGCAAGAGCGTGCTCTTGCCGCTGCCCGAGGGGCCCACCAACGCCACCACCTCACCGGGGGCGAAGCAGGCGCTGATTCCGTCCAGTACCGTGCGCCCGTCATAGCGCTTGCACAGGTCCTTCACTTCAATCATCCGCGTTCCAACCTCGCTTCCAACCGCCTCGCCAGGAGCGACAGAGGGTAGCTCATCGCCAGGTAGAGCGCCGCGCACAGCGCACCGGGCAACAACCAGCTGCGAACATCCACCGCGGTAATCGTCATCCGCTTGGTGAGCTCGACAACGGAGATGACGGACACCAGGGAGCTGTCCTTGAGCAGCGCGATGAAGTCGTTGGTGGCGCTCGGCAGCGCGACGCGGAACGCCTGGGGGAAGATGACCCGGCGCAGCGCCAGCGGCGTGGACATGCCCAGCGCGAGCGCCGCCTCCAACTGCCCGCGAGGCACCGCCAGCACCCCCGCCCGGTACACCTCCGCCTCGTAGGCCGCGTAGTTCAGCCCCAGCCCCAGCACCGCGGCGCTGAGCGCATCCAGTCGCAACACGCCCGCGAGGCCGTAGTAGAGGACATAGAGTTGCAACAACACCGGCGTGCCGCGAAACAGCTCCACGTACAGCGACGCCAGCCGCCCCAGCCAGCGTGGGCCATACAGCCGCGCCAGCGCCAGCCCCATGCCCAGCGGCACCGCGAGCGCCATCGCCCCCACGGAGACCACCAGCGTCACCAGCGAAGCCTGGAGGAACATCACCCACTGCGCCCAGCCCAGCCTGGGCGCCTGCGTCTGCGCGAGCACCTCGCGCGTCTGCGCATCCGACCACTCCACCATCCGCTGCTGCGCGGCGCTGTCGATGTTCCACCGCGCGAAGATTCGCCGGAGCTCTCCCGAGCGGGAGATGTGCCCCAACGCCACGTCCAGCGCCGCGCGCAGGTCCTCATCCCCCGGCCGCACGGCGATGGCGTAGTAGCCCTCGCCCACGTCTCCCACCACGCGCAGCCCCGCCCGGGGCTGTCCGTAGCGCTGGGCGATGAGGTCATCCATCAGCACCGCGTCCACCCGTCCCTGCTCCAGGTCGATGTACGGCTCCTCCACGCCTTCGTACGGCACCGCCTGGATGCCCTCGCGCTGGAGCAGATCCCACGCCTGGGAGTTGGCCAACGTCCCCACCCGCCGACCTCGCAGGGACGCAAGGCCCGTGACGGTGTCGTCATCGCGCCGGGCCAGCAGTCGCAACTGGAAGATGAAGTACGGACGCGTGAAGAGGATGCGTCCACTGCGCGCGGGCGTGATTTCAATCCCGTTCAGCGCCACGTCGAACGAGCCGCGCTCCAGTGAGGGAATCAGGCTGGACCAGTCGTTCTGGATGAAGCGGGCGCGCACGCCCAGCTCCCTCGCGAGCGCGTCCGCCAGCTCCACCTCGAAGCCACGCATGCGCCCGGGCACCTCCGGGTCCTCCATCGCGTACGGCTCCCCACCCTGCGCGTCCGCGCCCCACCGCAGCTCGCCTGCCCGTCGCACCCGCTCCAGTCCCACCTCCTGCCTCTGGACGCAGGACGTCATCAGCACCGAGAGCACGAACAAGGCACCGGCACCGCGCCGCACTGCACTCACATTCATTCCGGGGACTCCCACTCTGTAGCAGGTGCAGGTGTGACCCAGTATTCAGGTCCTGACACTTTCTCCGGGACCCCGTACTAGAGTGCCGCGCCAGAGGAGCAAGGCGTCATGGAAGCATACAAGGTGCTGGTGGTGGACGACGAGCCGCAGGTGGCACACGCCTTGAGGCGGCTGCTGCGGCGCGAGGGTTTCGACGTCCAGCTCGCGTTCAACGGAGAGGAGGCCCTGGAGCGGCTCAAGGGCTTCAGTCCGGACATCGTCCTGACGGACTTCCGGATGCCGGGGATGACGGGCAGCGAGCTGCTGCAACGAATCAAGCGCAGCCATCCGCTCGCGCTGCGGCTCATCATCTCGGGCTACGCCGACTTCAAGTCGGTGGTGGCCTCGGTGAACGAAGGCGAAATCTGTCGCTTCATCAGCAAGCCCTGGGACGACGCGGAGCTGGTGACGTACCTGTCAGGCCTTCTGCGCCACCGCGAGACGCTCGCCCAGCTCTACGCTCCGTTCCGCTCAGCGCACCAGGGTGTCAGCGCCGAGGTGAGCCCGACGGACGCGGCGCTCGTGCTGAAGGTGCAGGTGGCGGACCCTTCGTTCCCGGCGGAGCAGGCCGTGTCCATCATCGAGCGCTTCGCGGGCCTGCTGGCGGATGACAGCCTGAAGGTCGTCGGGGGCCTGCTGGAGCGCTTCGGAGGACGGCTGTCCTTCGTCGCGGAGGTGGGCGGTCCCCAGCGCCTGCGGCTGGAGCTGCCGATGCGGGCGGAGCCGACGCCCGTCGTCCGACGGGGGCTCGGAGAGGCATGACCCCGACTCCGTCCGCGGAGCCCATCGACAACGAAATCGACGCGGACTGGGTGAACAGCCGGCTCAAGCGGTTCACCCTCCTGGCGTGCCTCCTCATCCATGGCCTGCTCGTCTCCAGCCTCTGGGGACAGTGGGGCACCATCCTCATGGTGACGGCGGGCTTCGCGGCGGTGACGACGGCCAACCAGGTCCTCGCACGCAACTTCTTCTCGCGCCACACCCGCGTCGTGGAGGCCGGGCGCTTCACGATGAACATGCTGGCCACCGTCTTCTACGGCTTGGCGAGCGACTGGGCCCTGCCCGTGTGGCTGTACCTGCCGCTCAACGCGCTGTGGGTGGACTACTTCGCGGACTCGGGCGCGCGACTCCGGCTGGGGTTGCTGCTGGTGCTGGTGGCGGGCGCGGCGCTCTGGGACGGGTGCCCGCCGCTGCTCCCCGCCTGCTTCGTGCTGCTGTCCGTGCTCACGTACCTCATCTCCGAGGGCCGGGTCTTCCTCACGCACCATGCCCTGCGGGGACTGGCGCACCAGCACGAGAAGCTGGCCCAGGCGCACGCGCAGTTGGAGGTGGCCCACCGCCGCGCGCGCGAGCAGGAGCGGCTGTCCAGCCTGGGCATGCTGGCGGCGGGCGTGGCGCACGAAATCAACAACCCCATGAGCTACGTGAAGAGCAACGTGAACGCGCTGATCATGGACCTGCGCGCCCTGCAGCCACTGCCCCCGGAGCTGCGGGAGTACGTGGACGACGTGCTGCCCGCCACCGCGGACGGCATCCGCCGCGTCGTCGCCATCGTCTCGGACCTGCGGCGCTTCGCGCGCGGGGACCCGGGGGCGCTGGAGGAGTACGACCTCAACGAGGAGATCGCCGTCGCGCTGCGCATCACGCGCACCCAGGTGCAGTCGCGCTGCGAGGTGGAGGTGACGCTGGCGGACCTGCCGCGCTTGCTGGGGCGTCCCGGACAGCTCGCACAGGTGGTGGTGAACCTGCTCATGAACGCGGCGCAGGCCATGCCCGACGGTGGCCGCATCCAACTGTCCACGCGCATGGAGGCGGACGAGGCGGTGCTGTGCGTGCGCGACTCGGGCATCGGCATGACGCCCGAGGTGCAGGCCAGGCTCTTCCAGCCCTTCTTCACCACCAAGCCCGCGGGCGAGGGCACGGGCATGGGGCTCGCCGTGGTGCACGGCATCATCACCTCGCACCAGGGCCGCATCCACGTGGAGAGCGCTCCCCGGAATGGCACCTGCTTCACCGTCCGCCTGCCTCGAGTTCCTCCTCTGGGTCTGCGTCTGCCCGACCTCTCCGATGGGCCCCTGACGCCCCCCTCGACGAAGCCCCGTCCGGACGCGGCCTGAAGCGCCCCGCCGGAGAATCGAGTCCGCCGCATGTCCCCGTCCTCGCCGCCCACGTTCGTCAGCCGCTTCGAGCCCCACCACGTGGAGGACCCGTACCCGCTCTATGCCCGGCTGCGCCAGGAGGCGCCCGTCCACTTCAGCGAGGAGATGCACCTGTGGGTGGTCTCCCGGCATGAGGACGTGAAGGCGGTGGTGCTCAACCCGGAGGACTTCCTCTCCGCCAACGCCTTCAAGAACCCCGTGCCGCCCGCGCCCGAGGTGCTCGCCGCGCTCGCGGAGGGCTATCCCCAGGTTCCGGCGCTGGTGGACGACGACCCACCCAACCACACGCGCATGCGCGTCATCGTCACCAAGGCCCTGGCCCCGCATCGCCTGAGCGCGATGGAGCCCCGGATTCGCGCCATCGCCACGGAGCTCCTGGATGGCTTTGCTCGCGACGGCCGCGCGGACCTGGTGGAGAAGCTCGGCTATCCGCTCCCCGCGCGCGTCATCGGCGCCATCCTCGGCCTGCCGGACTCGGATTTGGAGCGGCTGAAGCGGTGGACGGAGGACCTGTCGCTCCTGTCCGCGGGCAACGCGCCCGTGGCCCGACAGGTGGAGTGCGCGCGCGGGCTCGTCTCCATCCAGAAGTACCTGGAGGGCCACATCGCCGAGCGGCGGCTCGCACCGAGGGACGACCTCATCAGCGCGCTCATCGAGGCTCGCCACGAGGACACCCCGCCCCTGAGCGACGTGGAGCTCATCAGCCTGCTGGCCATGTTGCACTTCGCCGGCCACGAGACGACGGCGAACCTGCTGGGCAACCTGCTCGCGTGGGTGCTGAAGGAGCCGGAGCGGCTGCGCGAGCTGAGTGAGGAACCCTCCCGCATCCCCCGCGCGATTGAAGAGACGCTGCGGCTGGACGCCCCTGCGCAAGCAATGATGCGCACCACGCGGCGCGCGGTGAAGGTGGGCGACGTGGAGGTGCCCCAGGGCGCGCGAGTGCTCGTCCTCTACGCCTCCGCCAACCGCGACGGCGCCGCGTTCCACGCGCCCGAGCGGGGCGACCCCTTGCGCTCGGACCTGGGCAAGCACCTGGGCTTCGGCCTGGGCATCCACTACTGCATCGGCGCGCCCCTGGCCCGCATGGAGGTGCGCGTGGCCATGGAGCAATTGCTGAAGCGGTTGCCCGGCCTGCGACTGGCACCGGGCAACGCCATCACCTACGTGCCCAACTTCCTGCACCGGGGCCCCCGACAATTGCGCGTCGAGTGGGACCCAGCCTGACGACGCGGCGCGAAGTGACGCGCCAGACTCAGCGCTTCAACGCGGCGTCGATGTGGCCGGCGAAGACGTCCAGCGGCTGGGCGCCCATCACCCCGGTGCCGTTGATGAAGAAGGTGGGCGTGCCGGCGATGCCCCGGCGCTGCGCCTCCACGAAGTCCGCCTCCACGTAGTTGTTCCACGCCTTCGTGTCGAGCGCCTTGCGGAAGCGCTCCAGGTCCAGCCCCAGCGCCTTCGCGTACTTCTCCAGCGAGGCCCGGTCCAACGAGCGCTGGTTCTCGAAGAGCACGTCGTGCATCTCCCAGAACTTCCCCTGCTCGTGCGCCGCCATGGACGCGGCGGCCGCCATCTTCGCGTCCGCATGGGTCGGCAGGGGCATGTGCCGGAAGACGATGCGAATCTTGTCGCCGTACCGCTCGCGCAGGCCCTCGATGACGGACGCGCCCCTCGCACAGAAGGGGCACTCGAAGTCGGACCACACCTCCACCGTCACCGACGCGCTCCGCGGCCCCAGCGACGGAGCGTCGGCGCGCGGCGTGGCGGCGATGAGGGTGTTGTCGACAGCGCCCGGCTTCGACTTGGGGCACTTGCCGTCACACGACGGGGAAGGCTCGTGGGCGAAGGCGGGAGCGAACGAAGACAACAGGACGGCGGCCGCCATGATGGCGGAGACCCGGGACTTCATGGGAGGACCTCGCTTGGGTGTGGATGGGGACGCCGGGCCTCCTGCTCGGGGACCGGGCGTCGCGGGGCTCGTCGCCCTCGCGAACCAGAGTGACAGCAGCGCCGCGCGAGTTTCAGCGGCGTGTTATTTCCCGCGCACCATGTCCACCGAGCGCCTCTATTTCGACGACCCGTTCCTCCACCACTTCACCGCGCGCGTCGTCGCCCACGGCACGTGGAATGGCGCGACCTCCGTGGTGCTGGACCGCACGGCCTTCTATCCGGAGGCGGGTGGACAGATGGCCGACCACGGCGTGCTCGGAGGTCTGGCCGTGCGCGACGTGCAGGTGGATGACGACGGCACGGTGCACCACCTGCTGGACGTCTCGGAGACAGGCCCGCTGCCCGCGCTTGGCGTGGAGCTGGCGGGCGTGGTGGAGGCGGAGCGCCGGCGCGCGCACATGTCGCTGCACACCGGCCAGCACATGCTGTCGCGCGCGCTGCTGGATATCGCGGGCGCGGCCACCGTGTCCTCGCGACTGGGCGCCACGTGCACCATCGACACGGACCAGGACACCCTGGACGAGCAGCGGGTCGCCGAGGCCGAGGCGCACGTCAACGCCATCATCGACGCCGACCTCCCCATCCGCGCCTTCTTCCCCACGCCCGAGGAGCTCGCCGCGCTGCCCCTGCGCCGCGCCCCCAAGGTGACGGACAACATCCGCGTCATCCAGGTGGGCGACTTCGACGTGTCCCCCTGCGGCGGCACCCACTGCACTCGCACCGGACAGGTGGGCATGGTGCGGGTGCTGGGCGTGGAGCGCTACAAGGGCAAGGGCCGCGTCCTCTTCTCCGCGGGCCCGCGCGCGCGGCGCGAGCTGTGGGACGAGGCGGGCACGCTGCGCGCCATGGGGCGGGCCTTCACCTGCGGCCCCTCGGAAGTGCCCACCGTGGTGGAGAAGCTGCGCCGGGAGCTGACCGAGGCCCGCGAGGCCCTGGGCGCCGCCCGCGCGCGCCTGGCCGAGCACACCGCCGTGGAGCTCGCCGCCCGGTTGGACGCCTCCGCCGACAAACACGTCGTCGCCGTACTGGATGGCGCCGGCCCCGAGCAACTGCGCGCCGTGGCCACCCGCCTCACCTCCCGACCCGACGCGGTGGTGTTCCTCGCGGGCCGCGCACCCGACGGCCTCTGCGTGCTCATCTCCCGGGGGGCCACCTCCACCTTCGGCTGCGGCGCCTTCCTGAAACGGGCCGCCGAGGCCGCTGGGGGACGGGGCGGCGGACGGCCCGAACACGCCGAAGGCCGCCTCCCTCCCGGGACGGACTGGCCCGCAATCGTCGCCTCCCTGCGAGGTTGACCCAGGGGGGGCATACCCGCACCCACCCGCAACGCGCCGCGTCACGAGTTCCCGACCGAAGGGATTTTCCCCGCCACGTTCAAACGAGCGGAGGGGGCGCTCCACCGGTGGAACGACATGAGAAGATGGGTGTAGGGGTTCGCGCCACGATGGACGACGGGCAGCACCGCCAGTTCGATGCTTTTGCACGCTCGCGACGGCCGGGACTGCTGCGTCTTGCGCGACGACTGTGCTCCGGGGGTGGAATCGACCCGGAGGACCTGGTGCAGGAAACACTCGAGCGCGCCTACCGGAACTTCGACCGGTTGGTGGCGGAGAACCCGGGCGCGGTGAGCGTGTGGCTGAGCACCACGCTGAGCAACCGCTTCCTGGACCACTGCCGGCGCAGACGCACGGAGGTGTTGGGGGCACCGTCGTTGCGCGTGGTGCAGGACCAGGAGGTGACCGGGGAGCCGGTGCCGCTGGAGCAATGGGAGCAGGTCACTCGGGATGACTTCCAGCGCGCCATCGAGCAGCTCCGGCCACCGCAATTGAGGGAGGCGTACCGGCTGCACGTGGCCGGACTTCGATATCGGGCCATCGCGCGGCAGTTGGATGCGCCCGAAGGAACAGTGGGGCGGTGGCTCAGCGAGGCGCGGCAGGCTCTGCGAGGGCTGCTGGCCCCCGGCGCCGCCTCGAGTGAGGGCAGGGCCAGACCATGAATGAGCTGTGCGACACACTGGAGACCTTCATCGACGGCGAGCTGGCGCCGGTGGACGCGGAGAACTTCCGCCACCACCTGACCCGCTGCCACGCGTGTGAGGCGCGGATGAAGGAGCTGCTCGCCCTGGAGCTCATCGCGGACGACGCACTGCACGCCTCCGGTGACACGCTCGCCTTCGTGCGTCCCCCGTCCCTGCTGAAGCGGCGAAGGACCTGGATGATGGTGGTGCCGCTGGCGCTGGCCGCGGGCCTGGCGGCGTGGGTGCTCGTGACGCGGCCGGCTTCGTCGACGGACTCTTCCGAGCTGTGGCTGGGGCAAACGCCCGGGCGCACGTTGGAGGCCCGGTTGACCCATCCGGGCGCGGACCGGCACCGCCCCTACGAGGTGATGCGCAGTGGCGGCGACAAGCCCCGCGCGCTGTCGCTGCGGGAGCTGGCGAAGCTGGAGGAGGCCGGAGACGAGCGAGGCATCGCCTCCGCGTACCTGCTGCGCGGAGACCCGGCCCAGGCCGGCGCCTTCCTGGACAAGCTGGACGCATCGCCGGACCTGGACTCGGACCGCGCCGCGCTGGCGCTTCAGCGAGGCGCCCCCGAGGAAGCCCTGGCGCTGGCGGACCGCGCGCTGAAGCAGCGGCCCGAACATGCGCAGGCCTTGTGGAACCGGGGACTGGCGCTCAAGGCCCTGGGCCTGTCGCTGCAAGCCGCGGAGGCCTTCGACCGGGTGGCGGGGCTTAAAGAACCGGGCTGGAGCGATGAGGCCACGCAACGCGCCACGGAGCTGCGGCGTCAGGAAGAAGAACAGCGCAAGGGCTGGAAGGGCGCCAAGCAGCGCTGCGATGACATGGTGCTCGGAGGTGGTGTGCTCTCGCCGGCGGAGGTGGAGCGCTACCCGGGCCTGTCCCGCCTGTGCTTCTACGATGCCCTGCGCACCGCCACCCTTGCCGAGCGCGTGGAGTCCCTGCGTCCACTCGCCGTCCAGTTGGACCGCGTCGACGGCGGCACGCATCTGGAGGACGCCCTGCGCCGCGCCGCGCGGGTGGACTTCGAGGCGCGCGCGCCCCTGGCGAAGGAATACGTCCGCCTCACTCGAGGCGAACTGGCGCCGGCGTCGAGGGACACGCTGATTGCGAAGCTGCGCGAGGCGCGACAGGACGACATCCTGCTGGGCGCATTGCTCTTCGTGTCGGACCCGCGTCAGCACGAGGAGGAGTACCGCGCGCTCGCGCTGGCCACGAAGGACCCCTGGTTCGCCCTGCTGGCCGAGGAGCGTCAGGCGAAGGCGGACCTCCAGCGAGGACAAGCGCCGCGGGCCCTGACGCGATTGACCGTGGCCCTGCGCACCTGCGACTCCGAGCAACGCTTCAGCTATCGCTGCCTGGAGCTCCTGCGGAATCTGTCCCTGGTGGAGCGGCAGCTCCACCGCCCCGTGGAGGCGCGGACGCACGGACTCGCGGCGCTCGCACGCGCGCGCGGTGGCCGGGAGTGGTCCAAGGAGTTCCGGCTCATCCAGGAGCTGGGACAGGTGGCCATCTTCCATGGGGACCTGTCGTTGGCCCGCGCGTACATGGAGGAAGCCATCCTGCGCACGCCGGAGCGGTGCGAGGACCATGAGCTGCCCTACGCGAACCTCGCGCTCGCGTACTACCGCACCTTCGACTTCGCGGGCGCCCGGGAGCAGTTGGACCGCGCGGCGAAGTGCGGCCGCCCCCCGTCCCTGACGCGGGCCTTCGTCATCGCGGACCTGGCGCATACCCACGCCCGACGCGACATGGACGCGGACCTCCTCACGCGCGGACTGGCGGCGATTCGCTCGACGCCCGCCGCATCGCTGGAGGCAGCGGGGGATCGCCCCATGCTGCGCCACATCGAAGGGCGCTTCTTCGTCGAGCAGGACCGGGGCCGGGGACAGGCCCTGCTGCGTCAGGCCATCACCGAGGCGGCGCCACTGCTCGCCTCGGATGTGACCGCGCGCAAGGCGCGGGTCTACAGCTACACGTCGCTCATCCTGGACGCGGCCCACCACGGAGAGCTGGAGAAGGCGCTCGCCCTCTTCGCCGAGGAGCGCTCGCTCGCGCTGCCCGAGCGCTGCGCGCTGGGTGTCACGGTGGATGACGAGCGCACGGCCCTGGTGGCCCGGGATGCATCCGGACGGCTCCTCGGTCACTACGACGCGGACCGCCGCCAGCGCCTGGAAGGCGTCGAGGGCCTGGTGCCCGCGAAGCTCGTGGACGCGCTGCGGGACTGTCCCAGCGTGGACGTGCTGGCGCGCCCGCCCGTCCTGGGCAAGCCCGGGTTGCTGCCGCCGGACCTCGCCTGGACGTACCGCGTGGCCCCGCCGCCCCCGGCGTCCTCGCCACATGCCCAGCGCCGGCTCGTCGTGGCCGACGTGAATGCGCCCGCGGAGCTGCGCCTGCCATCGCTGCGCGCCTGGAGTCCTCCGGCTGCGGAGGACAGCTCGCTGTCGACCCTGAAGGGGGCCTCGGCCACGCCGACCCAGGTGCTCCTGGCGATGCACGAGGCCACCGAGGTGCAGATTCACGCCCACGGCGTCGTCGACCCGCATGTCGCCGACGGTTCCCTGCTCGTGCTCTCTCCCGAGGAGCAGGGCGGGCGCTATGCGCTGACGGCCGCCGACGTCCAGGGGCAGCGGCTCCTGGGGCGGCCCGTGGTGCTGCTCGCGGCCTGCCATGCCGCGCACAGCACGACCTACTTCCACGAAACGTTTGGGTTGCCCGTGGCGTTCGTGGAGGCCGGCGCGCGAGCGGTGCTCGCCGCCACCCAGGAGATTCCCGACACCGAGGCGTCCGCCTTCTTCGAGCCGGTGCTGGAGCGCATTCGCGCGGGAATCCCCGCAGCCCTCGTCCTGCGTGATGCACGCCAGGACTGGCTTCGCAGTCGGGGGAGTGCCTGGGTCCGCCAGGTGCTCCTCTTCGAATAGTCGTCTCCTTTCGACCCCGAGCTCCAAGTCATCATGAAGAAAAGCCTCCTGTTGGTCCCCCTGCTGCTGAGCGTCGCGGCGTGCCGCCACGTCGAAACGGTTCCTTCGACCCAGCAGATTCAGCGCAGCGCGCCCGAAGGGGCGCTCGTCCGCGTCATCCTGCGGGACAGGACGAATCCCGACCGCGCCACCCTCTTCACCGTCGACGTGAGCCGCAACGAAATCGTCAGCCAGACGAACCGCGTGCCCGCCTCTTCCCGAAGCGCGCTGGACGCGCCCGCGTCCGAGGAAGGCGCCCCCACGTCGTCGATGCAGCAGGCCCCGCCCCCCGCGCCGAAGAATGTCGGCACCGTCGAGGTGCTCACCGACTGCAAGCCCAAGGACGAGAAGGAGGGCTGTCTGAACCTGGCGGACCTGAACGACGGTGACCCGGGTGGCGTGTCGGGCGGCGGCGGCGACCCCACGGGCCACCAGAGCCTCAAGGAGAAGGTGCTGCGACTGGCCGGCCTGGCCTTCTGGTCCACGCGGCATGTCGGCATTCCCACCGTGACGTCGGTGCCGCGCGTCGACGGGCCCGCCCAGCGCTAGTCCCGAGCACGTGGGCACCAGGAGGCTCCGGCACCGCGAGGAAGCGGCGCCGGGGCCTTCGTCGTTTCAGGGGCGCTTGCCGCCCGCGTCCACGGTGGGCGACAACCCGGCGAGCGTCTCCACGTAGGACGTGGCCACTCGCAGGAAGCGCGCGCCCCGGACACCGGTGAGGTACTGGCGCTTCATCGCGCGAGTGGCGCCCACGTAGAACATGGCGCGGCGGATGCGTTCGTTCTCCCGGGCGTTGCGCTCCCGGGCGCCAGCCATCCAGTTCTCCACGGTGTCCAGCGCGTCCAGGCCCGCGAAGAAGACGATGGGGCACTCGTGCCCCTTGCAGGAGAACACGGTGGTGGCGCGCACGTGGTCCACGCCACTCACCCGGAAGTCCGTCACGTCGCGGCCACCCTTGCCGCCGTAGGCATGCGCGGGCACTCCCGCGCGGTTGAGGGCCTCCGTGTATTGCGACGGCATC
Source organism: Myxococcus sp. CA039A (assembly GCF_013336645.1). Lineage (NCBI taxonomy): Bacteria > Pseudomonadati > Myxococcota > Myxococcia > Myxococcales > Myxococcaceae > Myxococcus > Myxococcus sp. CA039A. Next base: position 16,572 of record NZ_JABUMQ010000245.1, read on the forward strand.
ACGGGCGCGACGACGAGGATGTCTCCGGGATGGACCCCCTCGTCGCGAATGAGGCGTGCCACCTCCTTCGCCACCTGCCGGGCCTCGCTGGCGCCGGAGGCGAAGCCGCGCACCTGGGGCAGCACGCCGCCGCGCTCAGTGGACTGCACGCGGTACAGGCCCTCCAACGTCTCCTCGGGCAGCCACAGGAGCCCCTCGCGGGCCAGCTCTCCCGCCTTCATGTACTCGCGCATGCCGGGGTCGCTGGTGGCGTGCTGGCGCAGCGGGTCCAGCACCACGTTGAAGGCGACGTCGAGGATGTCGCGGGTGGCGCGGAAGGTCTCCTTGAGGACGCGAGTGCGGCCCCGGAACGACAGCCCCTCCGGGAGCTGCTCCTTGAGGGAGTCGATGGGCACCTGTCCGTAGACGTTCTGCGAGTCATCCATGAACAACTGGAGACAGCGCACCTCTCGTCCGTCCGCCAGCGTGTGCGGGAGCACCAGCGCGTGGAGCATGGCCAGCGCACGAGCATCCATGTCCTGCGCCTCGTCCACGAAGACGCCGTCGAAGGACGCGGGCTCCACGCGGCGCAGCGCCCCCACGTGCTTCACCATCACCCGGGCTCGCAGCTCGCGTGCGCGCACCCGGCCGGCGCGCTGGATGATCGCCTCCATCAGCAGCTTGTCCACCAGCGGCGCGAGCGCGCGGTTGAAGAAGGACACGAGCACCCGCGTGTCCTCGTGCTCCAACAGATAGCGCGCCACCCAGTGGGCCAGGACAAACGTCTTGCCGCTGCCGGCCACGCCTCGCACCAGGTGGTGGCCGTCGTCGAAGCGCCGCTCGAAGAGGGACACCTGTTCCTGGGTGAAGAGGGGCCGCGTGGGGCGCGAGCCCTCGATTTCGCCGCCCAGGGTGGCCGGTGCGCTGGGTGGAGGTGGGGG
>NZ_JABUMQ010000246.1:0-17436 GCF_013336645.1 Myxococcus sp. CA039A
CGTCGGTGGGGACGAGCCAGCCGACGGTGCGACGCTGGGGGACGAAGACGCGAGCGGCGACCTTGCGGATGTCGTCGCGGGAGACGCGCTCGTAGCGGGCGGGGGCGTCGAAGACCTTGCGGAAGTCGCCGCGGAAGACCTCGGAGGAGCCGAGCGCGTACGCGCGCCCGTTGATGGTCTCCAGCGAGCGCCAGAAGTTGGCGAGGGTGATGTTGCGAGCCTTGCGCAGCTCGGCGTCGGTGACGCCGTCCTTCACGACGCGGGCGAGCTCCTCGGTGATGAGGGCTTCGACGCGCGCCAGGTCGCCGCCCGTGGGCAGGTCGGCGGTGAACCAGACGAGGCCCGGGTCGAAGCCGGGGGTGTACATGGTGTTGGTGCGGATGGCGACGCGCTCTTCCTCGACGAGGCGGCGGTGGAGGCGGGAGGAGTCGCCGTCGCCGAGGATGTTGAGCAGGAGGGTGAGGGCCTCCACGTCGGCGTCCTTGCCGGACATGCCGTGGTAGGCAAGCTGGAGCAGCGGGGACTGGGAGATCTTCTTCACGACGACGCGGCGCTCTCCCTGCTGCTCGGGCTCCTGGGTGCGGACGGGCTCGGGCGCGGGCTGGGCGGGGATGGGCTCGAGGTACTTCTCCACGAGCGCGAAGATTTCAGCGGGCGTGACGGCGCCGGTGAAGATGAGCGTGCCGTTGTTGGGGGCGTAGTAGGTCTTGAAGTAGCGCTGGAGGTCTTCGATTCGCCACGACTCGATGTCGGAGGGCCAGCCGATGACGGGGAACTGGTAGGGATGGGCGACGAAGGCGGTGGCCTGGACCTGCTCGGCGAGAGCGCCCTCGTTGTTGTTGTCCACGCCGGAGCGGCGCTCCGAGTAGACGACGCCGCGCTCGGACTCGATGACCTTGGGGTCGAAGGCGAGGTGCTGGAGGCGGTCGGCTTCGAGCTGGAAGATGATGTCGAGCGCGGTGCGAGGGAACCAGTCCTGGTAGACGGTGACGTCCTCGGACGTGAAGGCGTTGTTGGAGCCGCCGTTGGCCTCCATGACGCGGTCGAACTCACCGGGGCCGAACTTCTTGGCGCCGTTGAACATCATGTGTTCGAAGAAGTGGGACAGGCCGGTGATGCCTGGGTATTCGTTGCGGCTGCCAACGCGGAACCAGTTGTAGAGGGCGACGTTGGGGATGTCGTGGTCGGGCCAGACGATGACCTTGAGGCCGTTCTTGAAGGTGCGGGTCTCGACGCTGGCGCCGAGCTTCTGGAAGGACGAGGCGGCGGGCTTGGAGGCCGCCTTGCCTTGCGCCTGGGCGCCGGCGGCGGGAGCCACCAGCAGCGCCAGGCACGACGTCCAGAGGAGGGACTGACGGAACATCCGTGCTCCTGTCAAAGAGGAAGACGCCCGGGAACGGGCGGCGGCGCACGATATTCCAGTTTCAGCCCCCCGTACCTACGCGGCGGGACGGGTGAAGCTCAGGCTCCGAGCACGCCGCGCAGCACGTCCTGGAAGTAGTTGATGCTTCCGACGTGCGTCTGGTGGTGTTTGGCGGACTGGTGGAGGCGCAGGACGACGGCCTCGAACTCGGCCTGGCTGACGTCGCGCAGGGACATGTAGAGCCGGGCTGCGCCCTGGAGGTACGAGAACAAGGGGTTGCGGTCGGTGCCGTCGGGCCGGCGCGCCAGGTGGCGGTAGAGCCGCTCGAACTCCTGGTCGGTCTCCGTGTTGCGCACGGCGCGGCAATAGCCGGCGGCGGTCGCCTCGATGAGGATGAAGAAGGGGTGGTACTCGGGCGGCGGGGTCTTGGCGAAGCTGGGGGGCTTCTTGTCACCGGTCCACAGCTTGGAGATGGGCTGGAGGGTGACGTGCGTGAGCACCTCGCCGGCCCGCACCTGGGCGCGAGCGCCGACGGGAACCACGTGCTTCTGGTCTTCCCACTCCACTGCGACAAACAGCCGGTCCGGAGCGTCCACCCTCACGCCCGCCTTCTCCAGCTCCGCCACTGCGTTCGCGTCCATCTCTTTTCACGCCTCCGAGCCCCCTCTCTACCCCGCCCCGGGCCTCCAGTGCACCCGGCTTCGCACGCTGACGTCCGCTCGCCTCCCCTGCGGAGGCAGCCACCGTCACCTCCAGGACCCCTGCTTCAAATCCAGACATCACCTGGGGCCCCCCAGGGCCCTGGGGATGCGCTCGGCGCCCAAACAGGCAATAAATGCCGGACCAGGATACCCAGGAGGCGTCATGAGGGAGTGCAGGTCGGCCGTGCTCGTGCTGCTCATCACCCTCGCGCTCGTACCGGCGATGGCCACCGCGGGGCAGAGCGCCTCCATTCGCTGGGCGGCGAGCCGGGGCGATTTCGTCACCTGGCAACTCAGCGGCGTGAGCAGGGCGGCGGATGGCGCCCTTCAGCTCTTTCCAGGTCAGGCCTGGGCCGGCACGGACCCGTACGGGCCCGGGGGCTACCATGGGGGCACGTATTACAACGGCGGCTCGTTCGTTCAAGGCGAGGCCACCAGCCCCATCATCACCAGTGCGTTCAGCTTCCGCGAGGCCATCGCTTCCTGGGAGGCCACCACGCCCACGGGGACCTGGGTGGAAACCTTCGTCCGCGTGCAGGTGGCAGGGGCCTGGACGAAGTGGTTCAGCCTGGGCGTGTGGGCCTCGGAGGGCGCCACGGTGCGGCGCCACTCGGTGGACTCGCAGGCGGACACCGTGGCGAGGGTCTCCATCGACACGTTGCTCGTCACCGCCAAGAAGTCGGCCGCGAGCGCGTGGCAGGTGAAGACCCGGCTGTTCAGCGCGGACGGCGTGGCCACGCCCACGCTGCATGCCAGCGCCCTCACCTTCTCCACCTCGCCGGAGGCCAGGCCCACCGTCCCGGCCGGCAACCCCGCTCGCTGGAATCAGGTGCTCGACGTGCCCCGGTGCTCGCAGATGGTCTACCCCGATGGGGGCGAGGTCTGGTGCAGCCCCACGTCCACGGCCATGGTGCTGAAGTACTGGTTGCAGGACACCGGTGGCTGCGAGTCGAGTGTGCGGGCGGCGGTCAGCGGCACCCACGACTGGTACTACGGCGGTCACGGCAACTGGCCGTTCAACACGGCGTATGCGGCCCGCCAGGGCTTTCAGGCTCACGTGGCGCGCTTCACGAGCTTCGCCCAGTTGGAGCCGTGGCTCTCCGCCAGCGTGCCGGCCATCCTCAGCGTCGCGTGGGGCAAGGGCGAGCTGACCGGCGCTCCCATTCCCTCCACCGCGGGCCACCTCCTGGTGCTCGCGGGCTTCGACGCGACCGGCAACCCCGTGGTGAACGACCCAGCTGGCGCCGGCGACACCGCCGTGCGGCGCACCTACTTCCGCTCGGAGCTGGAGCCGCTGTGGCTGTCTCGCTCGGGAGGCACCGCCTATCTCATCTACCCACGGGGCTGGCCGGTGCCCGCGTTGTAGTGGCGCCGCATCGGGGGCTCGGCGCCTCGACCCCAGCCTCCGTGGAGCGGCCTCCGTCGAAGATCCGCCATCCCCATTCGCCGCGCCACGGAGCGTCGAGCTAGAAGGAGAGCTCGGGAGACACCACCATGCGGGCTCCGTCGTCGGTCCTCACGAGCGGTTTCGGGGTGCTGGTCCTGGCCGTCGCGGGCCTCCTGGTGGTGGCGACCTGGCACGCGGGGCGGCGACTCGGGGAGACCCCACGTGGGACGCTGCGCTGGACGGCGTTGGCCGTGGGTGTCGTCGCCTTCGTGCTGGGCTCGAGTGGCGTGCTCGCGGCGCGCGGCGCGCTCGCCGACATGGACTCCATGCCGCCCGCGGTGTTCGGCGTCATCCTGCCCACAACGGTGCTGACGCTCGTGCTCGCGGGCTCCAGGTTTGGCGAGCGGCTGGTGCTCGGGCTGTCGCTGGAGTCCCTCGTGGGGTTTCAGGTCTTCCGCGTCGCGGTGGAGGTGGCGCTCTGGGGGCTGCACCGCGAGGGCATCGTGCCGGTCGAGATGACGTTCGAGGGGCTCAACTTCGACATCCTCACGGGACTGACGGCGCCGGTGATGGCCTGGCTCATCCACAGGGGGCGAGCGCCCCGCGCGCTCGTGGGAGCCTGGAACACGGCGGGTCTGGTGCTCCTGCTCACCATCGTCGCCATCGCGGTGCTCGCATCGCCACCGTTCGTCCGGGTGTTCGAGGCCACGCCGCGCAATACCGTCATCACCACCGCGCCCTTCATCTGGCTGCCGGTGGTCCTGGTCCAGGCGGCGCTGTTCGGGCACCTGCTTGTCTTTCGCTGGCTGTGGCGACACCGAGCGTCGGCCCCTCCCTCGCTCGCCCCGCCGGCCGGGTGAGCACCGGGCGAGGGAGCACCGGAAGCACAGGCCCCGCCCCTGCCCCGAGGACTCCAGGCCCACGAAAACCAAAGGGCCCAACCTTGCCTTCACGCCAGGGGCCCGGTATCTGGCCTTGCGTTGCGTGCCCGAAGGTCAAGGCCACGTCGTCGGGGAGTCGATGATCCGCTGCATGCTGTTCGACATGGATGGGACGCTCCTCTTCACGGAGGAGGCCAACTTCGTCGCGTACCGGCGAGCCTTCGCGGAGGAGGGCTTCAATCTGGAGCGAGCGGCCTACCAGCGCGCCTTCGGCCTGCGCTTCGACGCCATGGTGCGCGAGGTGGGCGCGAAGCTGGACGCACAGGCCGCCGTGCGGGTCCGCGACGCCAAGGCCCGCTTCTATCCGGAGTCCTTCGACCAGGTGCGCCCCAACCTGCCGCTCATCGGCTTGCTGCGCTCGGTGCGCGCCCACCATGTCACCGGGCTGGTGACGACGGCGGCGACCACCAACGCGCGTGCGCTGATGGCGCATTTCGACCTGGCCCACCTCTTCGACGTCACCGTCTTCGGCGAGGACGTGGAGCACCCCAAGCCCCATCCGGAGGGCTACCTCCGCGCGGCGCGACTGGCTGACGTGCCCACCGCGCAGTGCCTCGCCTTCGAGGACAGCGCCAGTGGCGTGGCGGCGGCCGAGGCCGCGGGCATCACCGTGGTCCGCGTCCAGGAGGCCCCTTGAAGCATGCTCGCGGTTGGGGCCTGGCCCTGGTGGCGGTGGGGCTGCTCGTCAGCGCCGCCTTCCTCTCCCGCTTCGTCGACGGGTCTCACCAGTCCGGTCAGTGGGTGCCCGACAGCACCCTGGCGGTGTGGGTCATCCCCCTCGCCGTGCTCTGCCAGGGGCTGGCCCATGTCCTGCGCGCGAAGAACGCCCAGCGGCTCTTGCGTGTGGTGCGGCCCACCACATGGCGCATCCTCTTCTCCGGCCTCTCCGTCGGCTTCCTCTTCAACGCCCTGCTCCCCTTCCGGCTCGGTGAGCTGGTGCGTGCGCACCTCATCGGTCGGCAGATGCGCATCAGCCGCGCGGTGGTGCTCTTCACCATCCTCTTCGAGCGCGCGGTGGATGGCCTCGTGCTGGCGCTGTGCGCGGTGGGGATTGGACTCGCGACGCGCGCGCAGGCCCCTGAAGCGGCGGCGCTGATGCTGCGCCTGGCAATGGGCGTGGGCGCGGCGAGCGTCGCGGTCGCCGTCCTCGCCTGGCTGCTCTTCACGCAGAACCGCCGCATGTTGCGCGCGGTCGGCGCCTTCACCGCGCTGCTCAATGACAGACTGAAGGACCGGACGCGCTTCGTGCTCTGGTCCATCATCTACGGCACCCACGTCATCTTCCGCTCCGCGCGCCTGGGCCGCTTCGTCGTCACCTCCATGGGCATGTGGGTGCTCTACCTGGGCTCCATGGCCGCGCTGGCCCACGGCTTCGCGCCGGGCCACGGGGCCCTGGCCATCCTGGGCACCGCCGTCTCCGCCTACCTCGCGGTGGGCGTGCCGTCGGGGCCGGGCTTCCTGGGGACCTTCCACTACTATTTCTCCGAGCTGGCGCGCGGGATGTTGGGCATCGACGGCGTCCCGCTGGGCCTGTCGCTGGTGTCCTGGGCGGTGCTCATCGGCCCCTTCTCCGCGGTGGGGCTCTACTTCCTGCTGCAGCGCGGCCGCGAGCAGGCCGCCGATGCCCCCGTCGCCCTGGAGCCCTTGAAGAACAAGCTGCACCGCGACTCGGACATCAGTCGTGAGTTCAGCCACTTCCTGGACGAGTACTTCTCCGGACAGGCGCTCAGCCACGTGTTGTCCACCGGCGAGCTGCGCGGCGACTTCCGCATGGTGCACACCTTCAAGGGCGGCTCCAACGCGAGCACCCTGCTGGTCTGGGACGGTGAAGGCCTGCGCGTGCGCAAGGTGACGCTGCCCCAGCACCTGGAGAAGCTGAAGGCGCAGCACGACTGGCTGGAGTCCCGCCGCCATCTGCCCCACCTGCCACGGCCCCTGCGGGAGCTGCGCACGGAGGACTACTACGCGTTCGACCTGGAGTACCGGAAGGAGTACGTCCCCTTCTTCCAGTTCATCCACTCCGAGGATGTGGAGCGCGGCAAGCAGGTGCTGGACCGGGTCCTCGACTTCGTGGACCAGCACCTCTACGAGCACGCCGAGCGCCGCGACGAGCCGGACATGCTGGAGCGCTACCTCCGCGAGAAGGTCGTGGCCAAGGTGAACGACGCCGCGGCCCTGAGCCCGACGCTGGCCGCGCTGCTCGCGCACGACACGCTCTGCATCAACGGTCAGCACTACGAGAACATGGGCCCGGCCCTCGCGCGACTGAGAGCCAACCCGCGCGCCCTGGCGGAGCTGGCCAGCATGCGGCAGACCCCCATCCACGGCGACCTGACGGTGGACAACCTCATCGTCCGCAAGGAGGACGGCGACTTCCTGGTGTTGGACCCCAACAACGAGAACGCCATCAGCGACCCGGTGGTGGACCTGGGCAAGCTGTGCCAGTCGCTGCACTCCGGCTACGAGTTCCTCTGCCAGGTCTCCCGCGCGAAGGTGGAGGGCGCGGTGGTGGAGTATGAGGAGTCCATGTCCTCGCGCTACGCGGAGCTGTACCTCCACCTCCAGCGGCGCTTCGAGACCACGCTGCCGCCCGAGGTGCGCCGCACGGTGCTCTTCCACGAGGCCGTGCACTACTGCCGCATGCTCACCTACCGGGCCCGCATCAACCCGAGCAGCCTGCCCGCCTTCTTCGCCACCGCCGTGCGTCTCTTCAACCAGTTCAATGACCAGTACGCGTCGGAGACGTCCGCCAGTCCGCTCCAGGGCGAGGACCCCTCGCGCAAGCGTCTGGCCTGAGCGTCTTTCCGGAAAGGTCCCCGCCCTCATGCGTCCGCTCCACGTCCTGCTGCCCATGGCGGGCCTCGGCTCGCGCTTCGCCGATGCGGGCTTCACCACGCCCAAGCCCCTCATCCCCGTGGATGGCATCCCCATGGTGCTCAAGGCCCTCTCCAGCCTGTCGGACTGGGGGCTGGACGTGGTGCACACCGCCGTGGTGCGAAGGCCCCACGAGGAGCAGTTCCAACTGGCCACGCTGCTGCGCGAGGCCATCCCTGGGCTGGACGTGGTGATTCTGGAGGAGATGACCCGAGGCGCGGTGGAGACGGCCCTGGCGGCCTCCGGGCGCATGACGGGCGAGCGCGGCCTCTTGGTGATGGACTGTGATTTGTGGTTCGACAGCCCCGCCTACCGCGAGCTGGTGCGCGGCGCGCTCTCCGGGGAGGACCCGACGTTGACGGGCGGCCTGCTCACCTTTCCCTCCCAGCTTCCCCGCTACAGCTACGCGAAGAGCGAGGCGGGCCAGGTGGTGCGCACGGCGGAGAAGGTGGTCATCTCCGATGCGGCCATCATGGGCGCGTACTTCTTCGCCACCGAGCGCCACTTCCTCACCGCGGGCCAGCACCTCATGGAGCGGCCCATCACGGAGGGGATGCGGGAGTACTACCTGTCACTGCTCTACAACCTGCTCCTGGAGGCCGGAGGCACGGTGCGCTCCGCGCGCGTCTCCCGCTATGCCTCCTTTGGCACCCCGGAAGAGCTGCGCCAGTACGAGGCCCAGGGCCCCACCGTGCCTTGAATGGCGCGAAGGGGCCCGCCAGGCAGCCCCCGCGTCGCAGCACCTCATCCCTCGAAGGAGATTCTCGTGGCCGCCGAACGCATGCTCGTCTTCATCCCCATGTACAACTGCGAGCGGCAGATTCCCCGGGTGCTCGCCCGCTTCGGCGAAGCCCTCCAGCGTCGCTTCGCCGAAATCATCGTGGTGGACAACGGCAGTCGCGACAACGGCGTGGAAGCCGCCGTGACGGGCCTGTCCAAGCTGGTCCATCTGCCGGGCAAGGTGCTCGTCAACGACGACAACTACAACCTGGGCGGCTCCCACAAGGTGGCCTTCGAGTACGCGCTCGCGCACGGCTTCGACCAGGTGGTCGTCCTCCACGGCGACGACCAGGCGGACATCAACGACCTGGTGCCCCACCTGGACGAAGGGGCGTACCGGGCGCAGGACTCGCTGCTGGGAAGCCGCTTCATGCGCGGCTCGCGGCTCCAGGGCTATTCGCACGTGCGCACCCTGGGCAACCACGTCTTCAACCTGCTGTTCTCCGCGGCGGCGCGCCACCGCGTCCATGACCTGGGCTCGGGTCTCAACCTGTACTCGGCCCGCTATCTGGAGCCCCGCTTCTACCTGGGCTTTCCGGACAGCCTCACCTTCAACATCCACATGCTGCTGGCGGGCATCCACCGGCGCTCGCGCTTCGGCTTCTTCCCGCTCAGCTGGCGCGAGGAGGACCAGGTGAGCAACGTGCGGATGATGCGCCAGTCGCTCCAGACGGGCCGCATCGCGCTGGAGTTCGCGAGGAGCCCGGAGGCCTTCCTCGCGAAGGACTGGAGCAGCCAACCTGGACGGCCGTACACCTCAACCGTGGTGGCTCAGGTGAGCGGGGGCCACGTCGACCGCACCCGCGCTCCCGCCTTCCCCACCCGCTGAGGCCCGGGAAGCCGCCCTCACACGCAGGACGCGGGCCTCGAACCAGGCCAGTGGCACGGCGAGGTAGCCAAACACCCAGAGGTCCGTGACGTACGAGGGGTGACTTGCGGGCGCGGCGATGAAGACGAGACCCGCGGGTGCCAGGATGGCGCCCGCCACCATCGCCGACACGGGCAGGGTGCGCCACCGCGACACCAGCCACAACGTGAGCAGGAGCGCTGGCAGGCCATTCCAGGGGAAGTAGAGCCAGCGTCCATGCTCGTAGGGGAGGCTCGCGTCGCGCAGCCAGTGGGTGACACGCGCCAGGGCCTGGGGCGCCTTGGAGTGCTCCAACCCGTATCGCCGGAGCAGCTCCGCGCCGTTGGGGGAGTAGAGGTCCTCGGGACGAACCGTCTCCCGGAAGTCCATGACGGGGAAGGAGGCGCGTGGGCTGAGGCCCAGTGTGCCCGCGAAGGTGATGAGCCGGTTGGAGAGCATCAGCGCCGGGTTGTCTCGCGCCATGCGAAGGACGAGGGCGCGCAGCCTGACAATCTTCTCGGGCGTGATGGGAGCGCGCAGGTCGCTCCAGTAGCAGGGGGACTCCTCGAGGATGTAGCGGTCCCTCAGGCAGGAATAGGTCACCACGGCTTCGATGGTGGCCTGGTCCTCCTCTGGGGTGGCGGTGACGTATTTGTTGACCACCATGAACCCGAGCGGGTTGAGCAGCAGCGACACCGCATACCGCTCCGCCAGCTCGGGCCCGTTCAGTATCAACCGCGGCTCGATGACGCGACGGAACACCTGGTTGATGGCCACCGGGACCAGCAACAACACCACGGCGGCGCCGATGCGCACCTGCCGCGACAGGAGCAGCACGGCGGGGACATAGAGGAACAGCACCAAGCTGTCGCCCCGCAGCAACGTGGCCACCCCGGTGAGGAGCGCCAGTGAGGGCAACGTCACGGGCGTGACGCCGGACTGTCCGGAGAGCACCTTCCGCGACAGGACCCGCAGCAGGATGAGCGCGATTCCCAGCCGCAGCAGCGCATTGAGGGCGTCATGGGAGAGGTTGGTGACGAGCACGGCGACGGGGATGGACGTCGCCACGAGCGCGATGAAGACGCCGCCCAGGCGTCGCGACAACCCCAGGTGCAGCAGCAGGGAGAAGAAGTCCGCCAGCAGCGCGGCGAGGCCCACGACGCAGAAGAGGGAGAGGAAGGGGAATTGACCGGTGGACCGGTGAATCCCTTGCACCCAGATGCTCCAGAGCGTGCTCAGCCAGGGCTCCACGCGGAGCAGCGACGAGATGAGCAGCGATTGGCGTGCATCGCTGTGCAGATGGCCGGGCCACTCGCCCACCCACCACAGCAGCAGGGGAAGGGCGAACAGCGCCCACAGCCCCAGGAAGAGGCGCCACCGATGGCGGACCGAGACCGGGTCTTCCCGCCGGGCGCCCTGGCTGAAGGACCAGGCGACCATGAAGGTGCCCACCGCCACCACGAGCGCGAGAACCATGTCGCTCGTCTGGAGCACGTGTCGCTCGAACCGGGGGAAGGGACCTGACGGCCAGGTCAGCCGCATGCCCCCGAACACGATGCCGCCCGCGAGCAGGGCCAGCAGGACCTGGCCCATCCCTGGCGGCAACCGGCGCCCCTGTCGGGTCGAGTCTGTCGGTCCCGCCTCGCTTCTCACCACCATCGCGCTCTACCCTCCGGGCCGCTGTCGACGGCCACGCCATTGCTGAAACGGGCCGACCGTACCTGAATCCCGAAACGAGTGCCGAGGCGACTCGCGGGACTTCCCGGGAGGCACGGCACCTCGGCAGGAGGGGCTTCCTCGCCTGCCTGTCCGCCGGCGAATCACGGCGCCTGACGTGGCCATGGTCCTGACGGGGGCGGAGGCGCTCGCTGGGATGGGCGCGGCAAGCGGGCGGCCTCACGCGCGGGCATCCCACGTTGGCGGCCATGCCCCGCGAATCGCCTCCGCAGCCATGGAGGGTCTGTGATTGGGGTGAAGCCTCCGGCCGGGTGAGCACCTCCTGGTCCGGAGGTCAAACAATCCTTGCCCGGTGAATGCCATCCCGCCGGGCTAAGGGCATTGCCATACAGACCCGAAGGGCAATCCTGCGCTAATCGCTCCCTTCGCGTGCGGCGTCCGTTCCGGACCTCGCCTCCCGATAGGAGCCTCGCATGGCCCTCGGTTCACTGTCCCCCCGTGCGGTTGTCATTGGCTGCGCCTTGCTGTGCTTCGCCTGCTCCGACAAGCCGGGGCCGGCGGAGCCACCGCCTCCTCCCGTGGAACCCTGGGACGGGACGTACACGCCGCTCGTGGAGACGACGGACTGGGTCGACCGGGGCCCCTACGCGCCGTGCACCTTCACCGGGGTGCAGGGCTCCATCGTCGACTGCGACTCGCCATCGCTCTTCGACCTGTCGAAGTGTGACACCGCCTCGCTCTCCACCCTCGATGCGCACGGCATCTATGGGGTGGACGTGCGCAACGTCGCGGGCTATCCGGACTTCGTTGGCGTCCGGATTCCGCCGGACGGCAGCACGGGAACGATGGAGGGCCGCCCCCTCACACGTCAGCAGGTGACTGGAAGCTTCCAGTTCTCGTCACGGTACACCCTGCGGAACCTGGTCCGGCAGACCGTCATCGTCGGGTGTGGCGTTCAGCCCTCTGGGATGGTGACGGGCTGTTTCGCCCGCTGCGCCAATGGAAAAGCCTCCTGGGGCACCTTCGAGGCCGCGCGGATGACGTGGGGACGAGGGGAGAGCGAGTCATCGGGCGGCCTGCGCCTCATCTCCGAATCGGATGTCCCCCAGAACGGGCTCCATGTGGACGTCTACGTCGCCCACAAGCACGCCTACGTCGTGTCCACCAGCCTCGAAGCGGGGACAGAGGGTGGGCTCGCGGTGTTCGACGTCAGCGACCCGAGCCACCCCGTCCTCAAGAAGAGCATCACCTTGCCAGGGGACTCGTTCTGGAACGCCGCGTGGACGAAGGACGACACGCTCTACGTGGCCAGCAGGAACTCAGGGGTCATCGTCTTCGACATCTCCAACCCCGCGGACCCCCTCTTCGTGCGCAATGTGCCGGGGGGTGAGCCCATCAACGTCCACACCCTCTTCGTGGATGGCAACAGGCTGTATGCCGTGTCGCCCGGGCCCGCACCCACCGGGGAGACGCTCGTGTTCGACATCTCGACGCCGCGCGACCCGACGTTGCTCAACCGCATCGTCGTCTCGGACACCACGTCCTATATCCCCTCGGCGCACGACTCCTTCGCCTACCAGGACCGGCTCTACATCAACCACTTCAGCTCGGGCTACGTGGTCTTCGACGTGAAGGACCCGATGAGCCCACGCGAGCTGGGCACATACACCTTCCAGACCGAGAACAGCTCGTCCATGAGCCATGCGGGCGCGGTGGGCACCTTCGCGGGGAGGACCATCGCCTTCGAGGGTGGAGAAGGACAGGGAACCCATCTGCGCGTGCTGGATGTCACCGACCCCACGAACATCCCGCTCATCGGCACGTACAAGCTCCGCTTCCACGCCTCCATCCACAACATGATCCTCAAGGACAAGCGGCTCTACATCGCCTACTACCAGGAGGGGCTGCGGGTATTGGACGTCTCCATTCCGACCAACCCGCGCGAAATCGCCTACTTCAACACCTTCCGCGAGTCCGACCCCGACCGAGGTGACTGGAATGTCGAAGGCGCCATGGGCATCCGCGTCCCAGGAGACGGCTACGTGTACGTCGTGGACTCGACCCGCGGCCTGCTCATCTTCAACGAGCTCTGAGTCCTTCCGCGAGGCGATGTCACTCCACACGCCAGGTCCGTCCTGAAGAACCGAGTGGCTGGGATAGGGTGGCGAGGTGTCCTCCCCTTTCCTGCTGATTCCCGAATCCGAGTGGGTCGCCTCGAACACGCTCGCTTTCGCCATCCGGGATGGCTCTCCCGTCAGTCCCGGGCACACGCTGGTGATTCCCCGCCGCTCCGTGGCCACCTGGTTCGACGCCACGGCCGAGGAGCAGCGGGCCCTCTTCGAGCTGGTGGACGAGGTGAAGCGGGGGCTGGACACGCAGCTGCGACCGGACGGCTACAACCTGGGCATCAACGTGGGCGCGGCGGCCGGGCAGACGGTGTTCCATCTGCATGTACACGTCATCCCGAGGTTCCTGGATGACGTCGCGGACGCGCGCGGGGGCATCCGTCACGTCATCCCGGGCAAGGGCAACTATCTGGCCGCGCAGGCGAAGCCGCTCGCCACGGGTGGATTGGATGACCCGTTCCTTCATCACCTGGAGCCGTTGTTCTCCCAGGCGCTGGACATCGCGGTGCTCGCGGCCTTCGTTCAGGACAGCGGGCTGGAGGTGCTGCGGCAATCCGTGGATGCGGCCCTGGCGCGAGGAGCGCGGGTGCGAATCCTCACGGGCGACTATCTGACCATCACCCAGGCAGAGGCCCTGCGTCGCCTGCTGGACTGGATGGATGAAGACACGGTCCTGAAAGGCGGTGCCCGGGGACACTTCGAGGCGCGCGTGGTGGAAGTGGAGAAGGCGCGTGTGTCGTCCTTCCATCCGAAGTCCTGGCGCTTCAAGGGCCCGGGGCTCGCGGTGGCGTACGTGGGCTCGAGCAACATCTCCCGGTCCGCGCTGAAGACAGGCATCGAGTGGAACCTGCGCGTCGAGCAGGACCGGGACCCCAAGGCCTGGAGCGAAGTGGTCGACGCCTTCGAGCTGTGGTGGGAAAGGGCCTCGCCCCTGGAAGCGGACTGGGTCGAGAAGTACGCCCGCCGTGCACGAATCACGGAACGTGTCGTCGCCCCCGTGGAGCAGGAACCCGCGCTCCCGCAACGCCAGCCGCACATCCTCCAACTGGAAGCCCTGCTCGCGTTGAGGACGAGTCGCGGAGAAGGTCGCCGCCGAGCACTCGTGGTGCTCGCGACGGGACTCGGCAAGACGTGGCTCGCCGCGCTGGACGTCGCGGCCTTCGGTGACGAGCGAGCCGAGAAGCCGCGCGTCTTGTTCCTGGCCCATCGTGAGGAGCTGCTCGTCCAGGCCGCGGAGACCTTCCGCCGCCAGTTCCCGTCGCTGCGCTTCGGTTGGTTTGTCGGAGCGAAGTCGTCGCTCGCGGGCGACCTGGTGTTCGCCTCGGTCCAGAAGCTCTCGAATCCCGAAGGACTCCAGGCGCTGCGAGAAGCGGCGGCCTTCGACTACGTCATCGTGGACGAGGTGCACCATACCGCCGCCGCGAGCTACCGGGCCATCCTCTCGCGTCTCGAACCGGCGTTCCTGCTCGGCCTGACGGCGACGCCCGAGCGAGCGGACGACGGGGATATCCTGGGGCTGTTCGATGACCACCTGGCCTACCGCGCGGACCTTGGCGAAGGCATTCAGCAAGGGTTGCTCGCGCCCTTCGCCTACTTCGGGCTGAAGGACGACGTTCCGTACGAGAACATCCCGTGGCGCAGCCGGAGCTTCGCCCCGGAGGCGTTGAGCGAGGCGGTCCAGACGGAAGCGCGCATGAAGACGCTGTGGCGCGCCTGGGAGGAGCATGCGGCGAGCAGGACCCTGGTGTTCTGCGTCTCCGTCTCCCACGCGAACTACGTCCAACAGTGGCTGAGCAGGCAGGGTGTGCGGGTGGCCGCGGTGTACTCGGGGCCCGGCTCCGCGGACCGGGCGCAGGCCCTGCGAGAACTGGGGAACGGCACGCTGGACGCGGTGTGCTCGGTGGACCTCTTCAATGAAGGGGTGGATGTGCCGAGCATCGACCGCGTGGTCCTGCTCAGACCGACCGAGTCACCCGTGGTCTTCCTTCAGCAACTGGGCCGTGGCTTGCGCAAGCACGACGGCAAGGAGCGCGTCACCGTCATCGACTTCGTGGGCAACCATCGGATGTTCCTCGACCGGGTGCGCACGCTGCTGGCACTGGGCCGGAGTTCCGTCTCGCTGAGGGACTTCCTGGTCCAAGGCAAGCAACCCGAGCTCCCTCCGGGCTGCTCCGTGCAGGTCGCGCTGGAAGCCAAGCAGTTGCTTCAACACTTCCTGGCCCCTGGCGAAACCGATGTCGCGCGCATGTATCGCGAGCTGAGGACCGTGCGCGGCCAGCGTCCGACCATCGGAGAACTCTACCGCTCGGGCTACTCCCCCGCCTCCTTGCTCAAGCGGGATGAGTACGCGGGTTGGTTCCACTTCGTGGAAGCGGAGCGAGACCTGACCGAAGCACAGGCACGCACCCTGAAGCAGGACCCGGGTTGGTTCCGGAACCTCGAGCTCACGCCCATGAGCAAGTGCTTCAAGCTGGTGTTGCTGGAGACCTTGCTCGAAGCGGACGCACTGTGGAGAGGACTGTCATTGTCCGAGCTGGCCCACCGGAGTCTGTCCATCCTCCAGCGTTCGCCCGAGCTGCTCCAGGACCTCGATGGCGTCACGGCGCTGGATGACCCACGGGAGCCGAGCGCCTCGAAGTTCCTCGCGTTCTGGACGGCGAACCCGGTCACCGAGTGGACACAGGACGGCAGGTGGTTCCGCATCGAGGGAGACAGGCTCGTGCCCCGGTTCACGGTGTCCGAGGACACACGAGCAGCCTTCGAGGAGATGACGCGAGAGCTGGTCGAGTACCGACTGGCGCAATACCGTCGTCGTCGGCTCATCCAGAGTCAGGCTCCAGGGACAGTCTTTGAGGCCCAGGTCATCACCAACGGGCGCCACCCGATTCTCAAGCTGCCCGAGCGACAGCAGCGTCCGGATCTTCCCAGTGGCCTCACCGACGTCAGGGTTCCGGACGGAGCCCTCTGGCGATTCAACTTCGTGAAGATCGCCGTCAACGTCGCGAGACCAGCAGGGACGGAGGGGAACCAACTTCCGAAGCTCCTGACGCAATGGTTCGGCGAGGCCGCCGGCAAGCGGGGCACGGCATTTCGAGTGCGCTTCACGCCAGGAACAGAGGGTTGGTCGGCCGAGCCCATGAAGGCCGAGGTCATTCCATTCACGCGAGCGGTGCGCTGTGTCGCGTTCCCCACCCTGCGCGCCGCGGCGGGGGCCGCGAGCCATGCACTGGCGATGGAGCAGGCACCCGAGGCGGAACATGTCCGGCTTCCCATCCAGGCACAGGGTGACGGGCTGTTCGTGGTGAGGGCCACTGGCGACTCCATGAACGGAGGAGAGCGGCCCATCCGGAACGGCGACTGGCTGGTGATGCGCTACGCGCGCGACCTCTCACTCCAGGCGATGGAAGGCAGGGTGGCGCTCATCCAGGTCCCCGACGCCGCAGGGTATGCCTATCAAGTGAAGAGGCTCGCGAAGGACGAAGGCCGTTGGGTCCTGCGGTCCGACAATCCAAGCTACGCCACGTCACAGGCAGCCGAGGGCCTGATGCCCATCGCCCTGCTGGTGGAGGTCGTGACACCCGAAAGCGTGGGCCCTACGCCAGGAGCACAACTCACGGACGAGCAGCTCATGGGCCGATTTGGATTGAGCGCCGTCCCAAAGACAGGACGACACGAAGGCCACCTGCTCCTCATCGCCACGGGAGAAGACGAATTCGAGGCGCTCGGCGTCATGGCGTCGCGAATCGCGGACCGTAGACCTGGAGAGACCGCATTCGTCTTCAGCCGAGAGGCACCTCTGGCCCCCTGGCTGTACCGGGGAAGCGCGCAGTGGGATGAACAGACAAACCGATGGACGCTCAACATATGAGCGGCTCCATCGACAGAGGGCGTCTTGGATTGGAGCCTCATTGAGAGCACCCTTCCTGATGCCTCTCAACCCAAGGAGCCCCAGATGATGCTGAAGCTCGTTTCGGGAGTCGGCCTGAGTCTCGCACTCGCAGTGGGAATGGTCGTCCGCTCGGCTCCACCCGCGAATCCACCGGTCGAGTCCGAGGCGTTGATCGGCTGCTGCACGGGCGATGGCTTGCCCTGCCTCAACACGCCCCAATGTGTGGCCCGTGAGGCTGGCGTCTGCGGCGCGCCCTGTAACTAGGACGTCGGCACGCACACCCTGGGGGCCCTGTCAGCGTGAGCCCTCCAGGCCAAAAAGAAAGGGCCCTGAACCGAAGTCCAGGGCCCCAAACTTTTCAACTCTGTGTGCCCAGGGGCGGAATCGAACCACCGACACGGGGATTTTCAGTCCCCTGCTCTACCGACTGAGCTACCTGGGCGTACGGGTCACCGCGAGAGGCCGCGCTCTCATATCGAGCCCTTCCCAGGGCCGTCAAGCACCCTTTTCCCGGCGCCCCTTCCCTTCGTCATGCGGCACGAGGCATCGCCTCCGCGTCCCAGGTCGTCAGACTCGCGGTGAGCCTCTTCTTCAGCTTCGCCCTCAGCCCCTGCTCGATCTGCCGGATGCGCACCGCCGTCACCCCGAAGCGCCGGGCCAGCAACTCCGCGCTCGCCGCCTCCTCCGCCAACATCCTCTCCTCCACCAGCGCCCGCTCCCGCGCGTCCAGCTCCGGCCAGGCCTCCTCCACGCTCGCCCGCAGCCTCGCCGCCCACTGCGCCCGGTCCACCACCTCCTCCTGCGACTCACCCTCCCCCTCCAACACCTCCAGCCGCGTCACCTCCCCGTCC
>NZ_JABUMQ010000247.1:0-17354 GCF_013336645.1 Myxococcus sp. CA039A
GGGCGGTGGCGGGCGACGCCGCGATGGCCCGGGCGGGCAACCAGGTCGGTGGTGGAGGCGTCACCAACGCCGAGCTGCGGGGCGCCCTGCTCGGACTCTTCGACTTCGACACCGTGACGGACGTCCAGACGGACGAAGACGGGAACAGCGCCACCGCGGAGTACCGGGCCTTCGGCTTGAGTCCGGACGACACGACCCAGGACCTGGATGAGCTCCGGGCGCTCATCTTCGAGCAGCATGCCCGCTCCATCCGGCTGGCCTATCCCCGGGCCTTCGCGAGGCTCTACCCGGACATCCCGTCGATGGTGGCCAACATGGAGGCACATTGGGGGCGTGGCGACCCCGACGACTCGGATGCCGAAATCACGGACGCGTCCGGCTCGGAATCCGACTGAGGCAGGAGGGCCGTGGGGCGCCCCCGCCCGTCCAGGATGACGGGGCAGGGGGCCGGCTCGGTCCGCGCTACTCCGCGCGCTTCACTTTCTTCGAATTGTCCACCAGCACCTTGGCGAAGGTGAGCCCGGTGGGGCCCGCGTCCGCCTGGATGGTGTCACCCGGGAGGAACTCGCCGCTGAGCACCTTGAGCGCCAGCGGATCCAACAGGTTCTTCTGCACCGCGCGCTTCAGGGGCCGCGCGCCGTACGTCGGGTCGTACCCGCGTTCCGCCAGCATCTCGCGGGCCGCGTCGGTCAGCTCCAGCGACAGCCGCTTGTCGGCGAGCAGCTTGTCCAGCTTCGCGAGCTGGATGTCGACGATGCGGTAGATGTCCTTCTTGCGCAGCGGCTCGAAGATGACGATTTCGTCCACGCGGTTGAGGAACTCCGGGCGGAAGTGGCCGCGCAGCGCGTCCATGACGTCCTCGCGCGTCTTGTCGTCCAGTTCCTCCTTGCCCGCCATGCCCGCCTGGATATCGGCGGAGCCCAGGTTGGACGTCATGATGAGCACCGTGTTCTTGAAGTCCACGGTGCGGCCCTGGCTGTCCGTCAGCCGGCCCTCGTCCAGAATCTGGAGCAGGATGTTGAAGACGTCCGGGTGCGCCTTCTCGATTTCGTCGAAGAGCACCACCGTGTAGGGACGGCGGCGCACCGCCTCCGTGAGCTGGCCGCCCTCCTCGTAGCCGACGTAGCCCGGAGGCGCGCCCACCAGTCGGGCCACGGCGTGCTTCTCCATGAACTCGGACATGTCGATGCGGACCATGGCCGTGTCGTCATCGAAGAGGAACTCCGCCAGTGCCTTCGCCGTCTCCGTCTTTCCCACGCCCGTGGGGCCCAGGAAGATGAACGAGCCGATGGGCCGGTTCGGGTCCTGCAATCCGCTGCGCGCGCGGCGCACGGCGTTGGACACCGCCTCAATCGGGCTTCGCTGACCAATCACCCGCTGGGCCAGCCGGTCCTCCATGTGGACCAGCTTGTGGACCTCGCCCTCCATCAGCCGCGAGACGGGGATGCCCGTCCACTTGGCCACCACGGCGGCGATGTCCTCGGAGTCCACCTCCTCCTTGAGGAACTTCTGTTTCTTCTGCAGCTCCAGGAGCTTGCTGTTCTGCGTCTGGACCTCCTTCTCCAAGGAAGGCAGGACGCCGAACTTCAGCTCCGCGGCGCGGTTGAGGTCGCCCTGTCGCTCGGCGGCGACCTGGTCGTTCTTCACCTTCTCCAGCTTCTCCTTCAGCGTCCGGATGGCGCCGATGGCCGTCTTCTCCGCGTCCCAGTGGACCTTGAGCGCGTCGAAGCGCTCGCGCAGGTTGGCCAGCTCCTTCTCGATGGCCGCCAGGCGCTCTTGCGAGTGCGGGTCCGTCTCCTTGCGCAGGCCCTCCTTCTCAATCTGGAGCTGCGTCATCTTCCGGCGCATGTCGTCCAGCTCGGTGGGCATCGAGTCGATTTCGATGCGCAGGCGGCTGGCGGCCTCGTCGATGAGGTCGATGGCCTTGTCCGGCAGGAAGCGGTCCGCGATGTAGCGGTGGCTGAGCGTGGCGGCGGCCACCAGCGCGGTGTCCTGGATGCGCACGCCGTGGTGCACCTCGTAGCGCTCCTTCAGCCCGCGAAGGATGCTGATGGTGTCGTGCACGCTGGGCTCGCCCACGAAGACGGGCTGGAACCGGCGCTCCAGGGCCGCGTCCTTTTCAATGTGCTTGCGGTACTCGTCCAGCGTCGTCGCGCCAATGCAGTGCAGCTCGCCGCGCGCCAGCGCCGGCTTGAGCATGTTGCCCGCGTCCATGGCCCCCTCGGCCTTGCCCGCGCCCACAATCGTGTGGATTTCGTCGATGAAGAGGATGACCTGACCGGACGCGTCGGCGACCTCCTTGAGCACCGCCTTGAGCCGCTCCTCGAACTCACCGCGGAACTTGGCGCCGGCCACCAGGGCGCCCATGTCCAGCGTGATGAGCTGCTTGTTCTTCAGGCCCTCCGGCACGTCGCCGTCGACGATGCGCCGCGCCAGCCCCTCGGCGATGGCCGTCTTGCCCACGCCCGGCTCGCCGATGAGCACCGGGTTGTTCTTCGTGCGCCGGCTGAGCACCTGGATGCAGCGGCGAATCTCCTCGTCGCGACCGATGACGGGGTCCAGCTTCCCCGCGCGCGCCGCCTCCGTGAGGTCCCGCCCGTACTTCTCCAGCGCCTGATAGGTGGACTCCGCGTCCTGGCTCGTCACGCGCCCGGAGCCGCGGACCTCCTTGAGGGCGGCGACCACCCGCTCGCGGGTGATGCCGGACGCCTTCATGACCTCGCCCGTCGTGCCCTTGTCCTGGGTCAACGCGAGCAGCAGATGCTCGGACGAGATGAACTCGTCCTTGAGCGCCTTGGCCTCGTCCTCCGCCTTGTCGAACGTCTTGAGCAGGCGCTGGCCCAGCATGGCGCTCTCGCCGCCCTGCATCTTGGGCAGCTTGCCCAGGGCTTCACCCAGACGGGACGAGAACAGCTTCACGTCGGCGCCAAGCTTGCGCAGCAGGGGGTCGACGATTCCGTCCTTCTGTCCCAACAGCGCCGCGGCCAGGTGCTCAGGCTCGTACTGGGGATTGTCGGCGCGGCGGGCCAGCGTCTGGCCTTCCTGGATGGCTTCCTGCGCCTTCACCGTGAACTTATCGAGTCGCATACACTCAACGTAAGAGTCGGCTCGACCTTGGCAATCGAGCTCAGGAAGTTAACGCGCGGTGTCACAACTGCGCCAGAAGCGGAATACTTTGGACTCCTGGTAGCGGCTGGAATTTCGAGGTGCTTGAGTTGCCATCAGGGGCAAGGCTCGGTTATAGGCGGCGCCCACCCTCGGGGGGCTGACTCTGGAAGCGCACGGCGGCTATCTCATTCGACTCGAAAGCTTCGGCGGGCTGGATTTGCTCCGGCAGGCCCGTGAAGCGCTGCGGCTGGACGGCGCATCGGGCGCCACGGGCCTGCAGGTGTCGGTCAATCGGCGCCGCAAGGTGGTGCGGCTGGCCTACGTGGGCCCCTTCACGCAGGGCCGGCCGGGCGCGCACTGGTATGCCGCGCACCATGCGCTGCCCCGGCTGCTGTCCCGGGCGGCCAACGCCACGGTGCATGCCTACGTCTATGACCCGGACGAGGGTGAGGAAGTCCTCGCCTACGGCAACGGTCGGCGCGTGGGCGGTGAGCGGGTGGTCTACGACAACGTGGAGCTGCCCGAGGGCCGTCCCGAGGACCTGGACGAAGCGGCCTTCACGCACATGCAGTCGCGCTGGCCCATGGGGCACCTGGCGCACGTCTTCGGGCTGTCGCGCAAGGAGCTGCTGAGGCTGCTTCGGGCGGGGCTGGGGAGGGTGCTGTCGCTGGAGGAGGACTCCTCGGCGGACGTGGAGTCCGCGCTGGAGGCCCTGTTGCCGGGCGGCGTGGCACCCCACGCCCACTGACGTTCCGGGAGGCTGCTAGCCGTCCGCCGGGCTGTCCTGGGCGACGAGCGCGTCTCGCACGGTGTCACTGCGGAAGTACTGGCCGAGCAGGGCGAAGGTGCCCGCGATGACGGCCGTCCCCAGCACCGTCAGTCCCAGGGCCATCCAGGGGGCCACGCTGGTGACGACCTCGGCTGTCGTGGGGTCCTGGTACTCGGGGCGCTGGGTGAGTGTCTGGGCGAGCGTGACGCCCACGCGGCGGGACACCACGGCCCACTGGGCGCCGTCGATGGTGCGCAGCACCGCCACCGTGAGCGCGGCGCGGCCGAGCATCTTGCGCAAGGCGTCCCGAGGCAGTCCGCCCGAGCGCAGAATGTTGGACGCGGAGACGAAGACGAAGGCGCACGCCACGGCGAGCACGCCCATCAACACGGCGCGCGGCTCTCGCATGGGCTCCAGGGACTGGTACTGCACCTCCAGCAGCTTCTGGAGGACGGCGGGGTCGCTGCCCAGGAGGAACGGAGGGCTGGCCTCCATGTGCCGGGAGCGGACCTCGTAGAAGTGGGCCATCTCCATGGCCTCGTTCAGCGCGCCCCAGCCCGTGAAGATGGCGAGCACGACACACGCGAGGGCCGCGAAACGAATGCGCCCGGGAAGCCTGCCCGAGCGGGGAGCCGACGCCATCACCGCTTGCTTGCCTCCACGAAGCGCAGGCGCAGATCCGCGAGCAATCCGTCGAAGAGCTTCTCCTCGTCCGGCGTCAGGTTGCCCCGCGTTTTCTGCCGCAACATCGACAACAGGTCCAGGTTCTGCCGGGCCAACGGCAAGTCCTTCGACGTCTGGCCCGTCTCCGGGTTCGGCGCGTCACCGAGGTGGATGAGCACCGCGGTGCCCAACCCCACGATGAACGTGCTGAAGGAGATGGCCTCCTCGGACGCGGAGCGCGCTTCCCCCCGCATCACGAAGGTCTCGCCGCGCTTCTCGTCCACGGGGCTCATGGGGTGCCAGGCTCCTCGCCCTCGGGCTCATCCTTGCCCTCGGCTTCATCGGAGGAAGAGGCCGTCTCATCGGCCACGTCGGAGGACTCATCCTCGTCGTCCGCCTCGTCCTCTTCGTCGAGGTCATCCTCTTCGTCGTCGTAGTCGTCGTCGACGTCGTCATCCATGAAGGTCTCCACCGGCGTGGCCTTGTCCGCCACATCCGGCAGGCCCTTGAGGTGGCGCTCGTGCGCTTTCTCGTCCAACTGGCCCGAGCGCAGGTACCGCTCCGCGGTGCGCTTATCGAGATACTTGGGGTCCACCGTGTCCGCCATGTTTCAAATCCTCGGAATTGCTTGGAAAATAGCGCGCTACCTTATAGCAGAGGGGCCGACTGTCAACGCCGCCGTCCCGCCTTCCTGGTGCCGATGAACGCCCCGCCCCGTCCGCTGCTTCCCCCGGGACTGTATCTGCTGTGCGACGACACCGTGCGGGTGGACATGCCCCTGGTTCTCAAGGCGGAGCGGATGCTCGCGGGTGGAGCGCGGGTGGTGCAACTGCGCATGAAGCGAACGCCGGTGCGCGAGGCGCTGTCCGTGGCTCGGGAGGTCGTCCGGTTGTGTCGGCGCGCGGGCGCGGTGTGCCTGCTCAACGACAGGGTGGACCTGGCGCTGCTGGCGGACGCGGATGGCGTGCACGTGGGCGATGAGGACCTGCCCGCCGAGGCGGCGCGCGCGCTCCTGGGGCCTGGTCGCCTGGTGGGCGTCACGGTGCGAGACGCCGAGGGCGCGAGGGCGGCGCGAGAGGCGGGCGCGGACTACGTGGGCGTGGGGCCCGTCTTCGGCACGACGACGAAGCAGGTGCCCGCACCGGTGCTGGGGCTGGAGGGGCTGGCGCGGGTCGTGACTGACAGCCCGCTGCCGGTGGTGGGCATTGGTGGCGTGGGACTGGAGAACGTGGGGCGGGTGGCGGCGTCGGGCGCGCATGGCGCGGCGGTGGTTTCGGACGTCCTGCTCGCCCAGGATATCGCCGAGCGGGTGCGCCTGCTGACGGCTGCGTTTGAACGGGGACGTGTGGGGGGGTAGGTTCGACCGACGGACTCCCCCATGAACAATCATCCGCGTCACCATGGCCAGCCGCCCCGGCGGCCCAACATCGGCATTACCCCGGACTGGAGCCAGCCCGAGGATCAGCCCTTCGCGCGGTACGAGCTGAAGGTGCCCTACGCCGACGCGGTGCTGCGCGCCGGGGGCCTTCCGTTCGTCCTGCCGTACGCGGACGACCCCACGTGTGTGGACGCGTATCTGGACCGCGTGTCCGGACTGCTCGTCACCGGCGGCGCCTTCGACATTCCTCCCGAGGCGTATGGGGAAACGGCGCGCGAGGGACTGGGCGCGCTGAAGGAAGGGCGCACCGCGTTCGAGGCGGCGCTGATGCGCGGGGCGCTCAAGCGCAACATGCCGGTGCTGGGCGTCTGTGGCGGCATGCAGCTTCTCAACGTGGTGCTGGGTGGCACGCTGTTCCAGGACATCGGCCGTGAGGTGCAGGGCGCTCGTGAGCACGAGCAGAAGCATGACCGCACGCAGCCGCAGCATCCGGTGGACGTGCGCAGCGGCTCGCTGCTCGCGGAGGCGGTGGGGCACGGCCAGCTCATGGTGAACTCCACGCATCACCAGTCGGTGCGCAGCCCCGGGCGCGACGTGAGCATCTGCGCGATGGCGCCCGACGGCGTGGTGGAGGCCATCGAGTCCACCACCCACGCCTTCGCGGTGGGCGTGCAGTGGCATCCCGAGTACATGGCGACGACGATTCCCGTGCACGTGGGGCTGTACAAGTCCTTCATCCAGAAAGCGCGAGAGCATCGGCGGTGATTCCGCGCGTCGTCCTGTTGGCGGGGCTCGAGCCCACGGGAAGAGCGGGGCTGCTGGCGGATGTGGCGGCGGTGCGTGCGCTGGAAGGGCAGCCGGTGGCGGTGCCCCTGGCGCAGACGGCGCAGGGCCGTGTCACCTTCTCCTGGGTGGCGTCTCCGCCCCGCGTGGTGCGTGCGCAGCTGATCGCCGCGCGCGAGCTGGGTGAGGTGCACGCGGTGAAGTGGGGCATGGTGCCGGGCCTCGCGCAGCTCGAGGCCGCGAGCGCCGCGCTGGCCGGGACGCGGGCCTGGTGGGTGGTGGACCCGGTGGTGCGGACGTCTCGGGGGCAACTGTTGTCCCGTTTGTCTGCCCGGCGCTACCTGTCGCTCGCGGGCCCGCGTGTCGTGCTCACCCCGAACCTGGACGAAGCCGGGTGGCTCCTGGGCAGGCCCGTACCGGACACGGTGGGGGCGGCGCGTGAGGCCGCTGTCGCGCTGGTGGAGCACGGCTTCGGCGCGGTGCTGGTGAAGGGCGGGCACCTGCCGGATGCGCGGGGGTTGGCGGATGTGCTGGCCACACCCGAAGGCGTCCGTGTGTTGAAGGGCCAGCGACTGGCGCGCGCGCCCGAGCGTCGTGGCACGGGGTGTCGGCTGGCCTCCGCGCTGGCGACGGAGCTGGGGCGGGGCCGCACGCTGGAGGCCGCCACGCGCGTGGCTCGGGCCCTGGTGGTGCGCTACCTGCGCACGGGCGCGGAGGAGGGCGGGCAGGGCACGTCGCACGGTACTCGCGCGGCCCGGAGGTAGGTGGTGCGCTACCTGCGCACGGGCTTGGAGCAGGGCGGGCCGGGCACGTCGCGCGCTGGTGTTACTCGGCCCGGCTGCGGCTTTCGAAGCGGGTGTACTCGGCGAGGAACACCAGGGAGATTTCGCCGATGGGCCCGTTGCGCTGCTTGGCGATGATGAGCTCGACGGGGATGACGGTGTTTGACTGCGACTGAGGCGGCGCCTCGCCCCCTTCTTCCGTCTCCTCGCGGTGGATGAACATCACCACGTCGGCGTCCTGTTCGATGGAGCCGGACTCACGCAGGTCCGACAGCATGGGCTTGCCGCCCTTGCGCTCCTCGACCTTACGGCTGAGCTGACTGAGCGCGATGATGGGGACCTCCAGCTCCTTGGCCAACTGCTTGAGCGCGCGGGAGATTTCGGCGACTTCCAACTGGCGGCTCTCCACCTTGCCCTTCTGATGCATCAACTGGAGGTAGTCGATGATGAGGAGCGACAGGCGCGGGTCCTTCTGCTTCACGCGGCGCGCCTTGGCGCGCAGGTCGAACGGAGACAGGCCACCCGAGTCGTCGATGTAGATGGGCGCGTTGTAGAGGGCACCCGCCATCTCCTGGAACTTCTCCTCGTCGTGCGGAGAGAGCCGGCCGCCACGCAGCTTCTTCATGTCCACGCGCGCGGTGGACGCGAGCAGACGCATCAGGAGCTGGTCGGCGGGCATTTCCAGGCTGAAGATGCCAACGGCCTTGTTCTCCTTCAGCGCCGCGTTCACCGCGATGTTCATCGCGAAGGACGTCTTGCCGACGCCGGGACGCGCCGCGAGGATGATGAGCTCACCGGCGTGCAGCCCCGTGAGCTGGTTGTCCAGGTCGATGTAGCCGGTGGACAGGCCCGTGATGCCCGTCGACGCCGCCTTCATCTTGTCGAGCAGATCGAGCGTGTGCTCCATCAGCTCGCTGACGGGCCGCAGGTCTCCCTCGCGCTTCTTCTCCGCGAGGAGGAACACCTTGCGCTCGGCCTCGTCGAGCAACACCTCCAGCTCGCCCGTCTCCTGGCTGGCGAGGTCCTGGATTTCGCGGCCGACGTTCGCCAGCCGGCGTCGCAGCGCCTGGTCCTTGACGATGTTCGCGTACTGGACGGCGTTGGAGGCCAGCGGAACCACCTGGTCCAACCGCATCAGGTACGCGGGGCCGCCCACGGCGACGAGGTGTCCCAGGACCTTGAGTTCTTCAGCCAGCGTCAGGTGGTCGACCTGTTGCTG
Source organism: Myxococcus sp. CA039A (assembly GCF_013336645.1). Classification (NCBI taxonomy): domain Bacteria; kingdom Pseudomonadati; phylum Myxococcota; class Myxococcia; order Myxococcales; family Myxococcaceae; genus Myxococcus; species Myxococcus sp. CA039A. Next base: position 8,703 of record NZ_JABUMQ010000247.1, read on the forward strand.
CTTTCCGTCCAGGCGAATCATCGCCGCGAAAATCTGCGCGTGCGCGGGGCTGGAGAAGTCGTCCGCGTGGACCACTTCGCCTACGGCAGCGATGAGCGTGTTGTCCGCGAGTACGGCGCCGAGCACTGCACGCTCGGCGGCCAGGTCCTCGTGGACCTTTCGCCCATCTCTGAGGTCTAGGGAGTTCTCCATGGCTGCCCGCCCACTCTACAGGCGGCTCTGACATGGCAGAAATATTCCGCCACAGACCTGTAGCGGCGGGTGGGCGGAGGAAGGTGGACCTACCCGCAATCAGCCTTCCATTCCCCAACGCTGGAGGAATGCTTCACGCCACGTGCGGCTGAGCACCACCGTCGTGCCGTTCCTCAGCACGAGGATTCCGTCTCCGTGGCTCCAGGGCTCCAACTTCGCCACCGCGTCCAGGTTGATGATGTCTCCGCGATGGATGCGCACGAAGCGCTCCGGGTCCAACCGCTCCTCCAGCGCGCGCAGGCTCTGGCGCACCAGATGCTCACCCTGGGCGGTGTACACGCGCACGTACTTGTCCTCGGACGACAGGCGCCACACGTCCTCCAGGCGCAGCGGCACCCACGCCTCACCCGACTTCACCACCAGCCGCTCCAGCGCGCGTCGTGGCGTTGCCGAGGCCACTTCTCGCAGGAGCGCCTGGAGCCTCGCGGCCTCCGAGCCTCCACCGAGCAGCAGCGCATGGGCCTTGTCCAGCGCGCGGGCGAAGCGCTCGCCGTCGTAGGGCTTGAGCAGGTAGTCCACCGCGTGCGCCTCGAAGGCCCGGAGCGCGAAGCCGTCATACGCGGTGGAGAAGATGACCGCGGGGCCCGTTCCCGGCCCGAGCGCCTCCAGCACCTCGAAGCCCGTCAGTCCTGGCATCTGCACGTCGAGGATGACGAGGTCTGGCTTCAGCGACTCGATGCTCGCGAGCGCTTCCGTTCCATCCGCGGCCTCGCCCACCAGCGTGAAGCGCGACTCGCCTTCCAGAAAGCGCCGCACCTTGGCCCGGGCGGGTGTCTCGTCGTCCACCGCCAGCACGCGGAAGGTCGTCATGGCTTCGCTCCCAGGGGCAGCGTCAGCGACACGCGCGCTCCACCCTCGGGTCCCTGGCCTCGCTCCATCCGGGCCCGCCCGTCGTGCAGGAGCGCGAGGATCTGCTCCAGGTGCGCCAGTCCCACGCCCGTCCCCGAGGCGGGCGACTCACCGCCGAAGCCACGGCCCGTGTCCTCGACCTCCAGTCGCCACGCGCCCGCCGTCTCGCTGGCGCGGATGCGCACCTCCAGCGGCTGCACGCGGTCCTGGTTGTGCTTCACCGCGTTCTCCACCAGGGTCTGCAACGCGAAGCAGGGCACGCGCGCCGAGTCCAGGCCCGGCTCCACGCTCCAGTGCACCGCGAGCCGGTCCCCGAAGCGCGCGGACAGGAGCCCCACGAAGCGCGCGGTATGCGCACGCTCCTCGGCCAGCGTCCACGTGGGCTCCGCGCGCTCCAGGCTGGCGCGCAGCACATGTCCCAGGTCGCTGAGCAGCCGGTCCGTTCGCGCCAGGTCCTCGTACATGACCGAGCTGATGGTGTGCAGCGAGTTGAAGAGGAAGTGCGGGTGGAGCTGGCCGGTGAGGGACTGGAGCTGCGCGCTGCGAAGCTCACCCTCCAGCTCCGCTTCGCGCAGCGCTCGCGCATGTTGATTCCGCCAGGCCGTGAAGAGGCTGATGAAGGTGACGGCGAGCCCGTAGGCAATCAGGTCCTTCGACACCTCCATGGGCAGTCGGAAGGCCATGGGCCCGTACTCGTACTCACCCCAGCCCAGCAGCGGGTAGAGCAGGTAGCGAATGCCCAGCATGACCAGGATGTGCACGGAGGTGTAGAGCGCGAATCCCACCACGTGCAGGCCCAGGAAGCGCGCCCACCCCGAGGCGCGCGGTGACGGGGCGTTCAGCGTCGCGGTCTGGATGAGGGGCAGCGTCACCCAGGCCGAGAGCGCACCCGTGATTTCCCAGAAGAAGGCCCGCGATGCGGGGAGGGAGGTGTGTCCGTTGGCGAGCTGATCCAACCTCACCGCGGCGCCATACGACACGCCCAGGACGAGGCAGAATGCGAGCACCCCGAGCACCGGGCGCAACCGGAAGCGGGGCCACCGCCAGGACCGGGACTGCGGCACCTCGAGGGCGGACGTCGGGAGGGTGTCGGCCATGGCTCTCCGTCACGCAGTATGCCCCGTGGGCGCGCCCTGGAGCGTCGCTTCGGGACGGGACACCACACGGGCCTTCAACCCGAAGAACGGCCTCAACCAGGGCAGGCGGGCCACCAGCTCGCTCAAGCCCCAGCTGACCAGGAAGGTCGTGACGAGCACGCAGCCGAAGAGGCTCCACGGCCCCACGGGCAGCCGCAGCATCGCGAAGCCGACGACGATGATGACCGTCTGGTGGAAGATGTAGAACGGATACGACAGCTCCTGCGCGTGCCGGACCCACCGGCTTTCCGTCCGCACGCACCGGCGCGCCCAGCCCAGCGCGGTCAGGATGGACAGCCACTGGGCCGACGTGCCCCCGAGCACCTCGGGCACCAGGTCGAACTCGCTCTCTGGCGCCATGATGGCGAAGAGGACCGCTGACACGCCCAGCAGCCACCACCGGCGCTCCACCAGGACGTCCCAGACCCTGGGCGCGCGGCCGAGCAGGTGCCCCATGAGGAACAGCAGGCCGTAGTGGCCAAAGGTCCTCGGGTCGTCGAACAGCGCGTGCGTCTGCGGGAAGCGGTGCAGCAGCAGGTCGTTGACGAAGAGCGGGATGAACAGCCACAGGAGATTCGGACCCCGGCACAGCCAGGCCTCGGCCTTCGCGAGCCAGGCCTTCCCGCGCGCTGTCCCCAGCGCCCAGAACAGCGGCAGCGCCAGGAGGCAGAAGGCGAAGAGGTAGACGACGAACCAGAGGTGGTGCCAGCTCAGGCTGCCCGCGGGGTAGGGGACGAGGCCGAAGACAGAGGGATAGAAGTCCGCGTAGCTGCCCTGGAACCGCCCCGTGAACACGCGCTCCACGTAGATTTGCGGCGGCACGATGACGAACATGCCGAAGACCACCGGCAGCAGCAGCCGGCGCGTCCGGTCCCCCGCGAAGTCACGCAGCGAGCGCCGCCGCAGCGCGAGGGCCGTCCCCACGCCGGAGATGACCATCAGCAGCGGCATGCGCACGTGGTGCAGGATGTCCATGGGCAGCTCCAGCACCGGCAGCAGCGTGGGCGCCTTGATGTGCCAGTCCCACCGGTTGAACATCATCCCCGTGTGGAACAGGTGCAGCACGAGGATGGCGACGACGCGGAGCCAGTCCAGGTCGGGGCGATGGGCGTCGGCGGGAGATGTCGGGGCGGGGTCGGGCGTGCTCATGGGCGAGCCTCCTGTGCCTCCTGGATACCCACCCGCCTCGGAAGGCTCCACGCGCCTGTCGTAGGACGGACCGGCCACGGCGCGAGCCGGACGCGAGACACGGCGGCCATCCCCAAATGAAAAGGCCGCCCGGGTTGCCCCGGGCGGCCTTCTCGAACCCGCTTGAGGCGGAGTCGAGCCGTTACTCGGCGGCGACTTCGACCTTGATCTTCGCCGTCACGTCGCGGTGCAGGCGCAGCTCGACTTCGTAGCTGCCAATCGCCTTGATGGGCTCGGGCAGGTGCAGGGCGCGACGGTCCACCGTCTGACCCTGGGCCGCCACGGCCTCGGCGATATCCAGCGCGGTGACGGACCCGAACAGCTTGTCCTGATCGCCGACCTTGCGCTTGATGACGACCTTGATGGAGCCGACCTTCTTCGCCTGCTCCTCCGCGGCGCCCTTCAGCTTGGCATTGCGGGCGGTGATGACCGCCTTCTCGTGCTCGAGCTGACGGAGGTTCTGCTCGCTCGCCAGAACCGCCTTCTTGCGCGGCAGCAGGTAGTTACGGCCGAAGCCGTCCTTCACGGTGACGAGCTCCCCGGACTTGCCGAGGTTCTCGATGTCCTCTCGCAGAATGACCTTCATGTTCAGTCTCCTGAGCGGACCCGGCGGTTAGCCGACCACCGCGTTGTAGGGGAGCAGGGCGATGCCGCGCGCGCGCTTGATGGCCGTGGCCACCTCACGCTGGTGCTTCGCGCAGTTGCCAGAGATGCGGCGGGGAATGATCTTGCCGCGCTCGGTGACGAAGTACTTCAGCGTCGCCTGGTCCTTGAAATCCACCGACGCGTTCTTCTCCGCGCAGAACCGGCAGACCTTCTTGCGGCCGAAGCCACGGCCACCGCCGCGCTTCTCGTCATCGCCGCCCATGCCACCGCGGTCTCCGCGATCACCACCACGGTCTCCGCCACGGTCTCCACCGCGATCACCGCGAGGCCCACCGCCGCCGCCGAAGCCGCCACTGCGGCCGCCCGACGACGAGCCGCCCGTCTTGCTGTCCGTTCCGTTGCTCATGAACTTTCTCGTTTCCTGAAAAGGTCCCTAGAGAATGTCCCAGGTGGCGCTCAGGCCTCCTCGGACGACTCCTCCTCCGCCTCGCCCACGGACTCCTCGGCCACGTCGCCGCGGAACCCGCCACCCTCGCGCGGCTCGGGAGCGCCCGGACGGGTCTCCTCCACATCGCCGGCGAGCTTCAGGTCCTCGAGGACCGGACGCGTCTCGGGGTCCACCTCATCCGCCAGCTTCACGGAGATGTAGCGGGTGACCTCATCGAGGTTCTTCAGGTTGCGCTCAATCTCCGCCACCAGACCCGAACCGCCCAGGTAGCTGGCGTGCACGTAGATGGCGCGGGGCTGCTTCGCCACGGGGAACAGGGTCTTCTTCTTGCCCCACACCGTGAAGCGGAGGACCTTGCCACCCTCGCGGGAGACGATGCCACGGACGCGCTCCTTGAGCTTGTCCACGTTGTCGTCAGTCAGGTCCGGCTTGACCAGGAAGATGGTCTCGTACTCACGAAGCCGCTTGGCGGCCTGCGTCTCTGCCATGTTTTCTCTCCCCTTGGGGTCGAGTGCCCCCCGGACAATCCGAGGAGCGGGGAAACGGCGATTGGCCCCATGGCCACCACCGGGAACGGGAAACCGCGCGCCCGTCACCCTCGCGCTACGTCCCGTGCACCAACACGGGAAGCTGAAAAAGAACATCCCACTGGATCAACCACCCAGCGAGCGAACGGGCCTTCTAGGAGGGCCCCCCGGGCAAGTCAAGCTCCCGGAAAGCTCGCCTGTCCGCTCCCCCCGTCCCGGGCGCTCCGAGGGGCCTCAGGCCTTCCGGTTGAAGCGGTTCATCGCCACCGACAGCCCCTCGCGCACCCAGCACTCGGTCATGTCCATGGCGCGGTCCTTCAGTTCGTCCAGCTGGCGGCGCTCCCCGTCGTCGAAGTTGGACAGGACGTAGTCGGCGACGCGCTCGCGGGCATTGGGCCCCTCCGGCTTGTCGATGCCGAAGCGCAGGCGGATGAACGCCTCCGAGCCCAGGCTCGCGACGATGCTCTTCAGGCCGTTGTGGCCCCCGCTGCCGCCGCCCGCCTTGAGCTGCAGCCGGCCCAGGGGCAGGTCCAGTTCATCGTGGATGACGAACACGTCCTCGGGAGCAATCTTGTAGAAGCGCGCCGCCTCGGCCACCGAGCGGCCCGACAGGTTCATGAAGGTCTGCGGCTCGACGAAGAGGATGCGCTCGCCCGCCAGGGTCCCCTGGCCCACTTTCGCGGCGAACTTCTCCTGATTCAGCTCCGCGCGCGCTCGCGACAGCAGCGCCTCCACCACCATGAATCCGATGTTGTGCCGGTGCCGCTCGTACTCGCGCCCCGGGTTGCCCAGCCCGCAGATGAGCTTCATGGGAGGCTCCAAAAAGAAACGGGGCCAGCCTCAGGGAGGCCAGCCCCGTGTCCAGGGTACACCGGAAGACGACTACTTCTTCGCGGGGGCCTTGGCCGCGGCCGCGGGGGCCGCCGCCTTGTCGCCAGCCTTCGCCGCGGGAGCCGCGGCGGCGGGGGCCGCCGCAGCCGCCACGGGGGCCACCTCGGCCGCCTCGGGCGCGGCGACGACCGCCACGGTGTAGTTGACGTTCGACTTCACCGACACGCCGGCCGGGAACTTCACGTCGTTGATGTGCAGCGCCTCGGCGATCTTCAGCGCCGTCACGTCCACCTCGATGCGCTCGGGAATGGCGTTCGGCAGCGCCCAGACCGTGATTTCACGGCGAATCTGGCTGAGCAGACCACCCTCGGCCACGCCCACCGACTTGCCGACGAGCACGAGCGGCACGTCCACCTTGACCTGCTCGTCCGCGCGCACGCCGATGAAGTCCACGTGCAGGATGTCCCGGGTGACGGGGTCCATCTGGTAGTCCTTCAGGAGGACCTGCTGGTCACCGCTGGCCAGCTTCAGCTGGATGACGGTGTTGAACTTGTGCGGGGTGTTGATGGCCGCGCGCACGGCCTTCGGGTCCACCGAGATGTGCACGGGCGTCTTCAGGTGCTTGCCGTACACCACGGCGGGCACCACACCCTGGGCGCGCAGCTTGCGGGCAAAGCCCTTGCCAGAGCCTTCACGCGACTTCGCCTCGAGGGTGTTCTTGTTTTCGGACATGGAAATACCTTGGGAATGGGTACCGCGGTGACCACCGGCCACCCTGGCGCCCTCGGCATCCCGCCCCAGTGGCGGGCCCCGAAGACGGCGCCGCGAAGGGGACCGTTGGAGGAGGCCGGACATGCCAGCCCCCGGACGTGGAGTCAAGTCGCCCGGCGGACGGGCGACCCGAGCCTCAGACGAACAGCGAGCTGAGCGAGTCGGCCCGGTGGATGCGGGCGATGGCCTCGCCGAAGAGCCGCTCGGTGGTGAGCACGCGAATCTTCGAGCACGCCTGCGCCGCGGCCGACAGCGGCACGGTGTCCGTGAAGACGACCTCTTCCAGCACGGAGTCCTGGATGCGCTGGATGGCGGGTCCGGAGAGGATGGGGTGCACCGCGTAGGCGACCACGCGGCGGGCGCCCTTGGCCTTGAGCGCCGCAGCGGCCTGGGCGAGCGTGCCGGCGGTGTCCACCATGTCGTCCACGAGGACGGCATCCTTGCCGGACACGTCGCCGATGAGGTTCATCACCTCGGAGGCGTTGGGACGCGGGCGGCGCTTGTCGATGATGGCCAGCCCCGTGTTGAGGCGCTTGGAGTAGGCACGCGCGCGCTCGACGCCACCAGCGTCCGGCGACACGATGACCAGCTCCTGCGACTCCGGGAAACGCTTGCGCAGGTCCTCCAGGAACACCGGCGAGCCGTACAGGTGGTCCGAGGGGATGTTGAAGAAGCCCTGGATCTGCCCGGCGTGCATGTCCATGGAGACGACGCGCTCGGCGCCGGCCACTTCCAGCAGGTCCGCGACGAGCTTCGCCGTGATCGGCGTGCGCGGGGCAACCTTCCGGTCCTGCCGGGCATACCCGTAATACGGGATGACGGCGGTGATGGAGCTCGCGCTCGCCCGCTTCAGGGCGTCGCAGATGATGAGCATCTCCATCAGATGGTCGTTGGTCGGCGGGCTCGTCGACTGGAGGATGAAGACGTCGTGACCGCGGACGTTCTCGCCAATCTCGACGTGGATTTCTCCGTCGGAGAAGCGACCCACCTCCGCCTTGCCGAGCGGACGCTTGAGGTACTCACAGATTCGGTGAGCCAGGCCGGGATTCGAGCTCCCGGCGAAGATCTTGAAGTCGCGCGGCTGCATGATGGGCCCGCTGACTAACCTGGACACGCGCGGATGTGAAGGCGTTAGTCGAGATCTGCTGGCATCGGACCGAGCATCCCGGCTTGCGCCTGATGGAGGTGCCGCTCGTACTCCATGAGAATGACACGCTCCATCTGGCTGCGTGTGTCCGCGTTGAGCGGGTGGGCTATATCCTTGTACGTTCCATCCTTGCGCTTCTTCGCCGGCATCGCGATGAACAGCCCCGAGGAGCCGTGGATGACCTTCAAGTCGCGTATGACGAAGCAGTGATCCAGGGTGATGGTGACGTACGCCTTGAGCTTGTCCTCTTCGACCGGAAACACCCGGACGTCGGTGATGTTCATGGTCCCCCCCCGAACCCGAAAGGTCGGAGCTGGCGGGAAGCCTGGGACATACCGGGTGCAAAATGCAAGGGTATGGTGAAGGAGTTCCCTCACCATTGTTCCACTCGCGCACAGTCCAGAGCGTGAAAGGGACTACCCAAGGGCTCCTGGCCAGTGCAGGACCAGGTGGGTCAGAAAAGCCAGATGGTAGACGACGATGATTCCGTAGACGACGGCGCCTGCTCGGATGGCGAGGCGGCTGGCGCGCAGACGCCTGTGCAAGCACAACAGCCACAGGCCGGCGTTCACGATGAGCAGCTTGGCGAACATGAAGAAGAGCGGTGACTGCTCGTAGGCCAGCCGCATGAGAGGGTTGAGTTCCTCCGCCACGCCCAGCTGGAGGAAGAGCAGCGTGAACAGCCCGTCCATGAGGTTGAGCATCAGCAACGCCACCGAGGCGGGTGACGCATAGAAGGAAGCCATTCCACCGCGGACCGCGCCCCGAACCTGCTCCATCGTCGTCGTCGCCACGCCCTGCCTCCCAGTCCCGACCTTCCGGAGGCGGTTCCTTTCAAGCGGCTTGCCATCGCCCGGATGGAACTTGGAGGGGCGGGCGGGCAGGCGGGCCCCGGCA
>NZ_JABUMQ010000248.1:0-17310 GCF_013336645.1 Myxococcus sp. CA039A
CTTCATGGGTCAGCGGAGGGTGGGGGTCCAACGAGGTAGAACGGCCCAAGGCCATCCAGGTGGTTCACCCCTGAGTTGAACCGGCGGGAGGGTGTTCCCGAGAGTTTCGCGTCCATGTCGAACCCGGCCCCGGCGAGGACACTCGCGACCCAGAGTCGTTCCTCGCGTGGGCGGCACTGGTGGAGGAAACGTCGGTTCCTCCACCGGTGTGCTGTGGCTCGATGTCACGCGACGCGTAACCGCCACGAGGCCCGTGATGGCGGGTCAGCCCCAGAGTTCGCGAGGCGGCCAGAAGAGGGTGTTGCCCTCGAAGTGGATGCCAGGCTCACGGTCCTTCGCGAGCAGCAGGGGGCCGTCCAGGTCCACCACCTCCGCGCCTTGGGCCACCAGGGCGGCCGGGGCCATGGACAGCGAGGTCGCCACCATGCAGCCGACCATGAGTTGAAGCCCGTGCCCACGTGCATCGCGCGCCAGGGCCAGGGCCTCGGTGAGCCCTCCCGTCTTGTCGAGCTTGATGTTGAGGGCGTCGTACTTGCCGACGAGGGTGGCCAGCCCGTGCCTGTCGTGCGCGGACTCGTCGGCGCAGACAGCCACGGGGCGCCGCAGGCCTCGCAGGGCCTCGTCATCCGACGCGGGCAGCGGCTGCTCCACCATCACCACGCCCAGCTCGGCGCAGGCCGCGAGCAGTGACGGGAGCTCGTCGGGCTTCCAGCCCTCGTTGGCGTCCACGATGAGGCGACTGGCCGGCGCTCCGAGGCGGATGGCGCGCAGGCGCTCGATGTCACCCTCGCTCCCGCGTCCCAGCTTCACCTTGAGCAGTGGCCGGTGCGAGGACTTCTCGGCGGCCCGGCCCATGGCCTCGGCGGTGTCCAGGCTCAGCGTGTATGCGGTGACCAGCGGCTGGGGCTCCGACATGCCGAGCAGCTCCCAGATGGGCTTGCCGGTCTTCTTCGCCTCCAGGTCCCACAGCGCACAGTCCAGCGCGTTGCGCGCGGCCCTCGGCTCCAGCGCCTCCGGGACCTCGTCGCGTCCCAGCCCGCCCTCGATGCGCGGACGCGCGGCTTCCAGTGCCCTCAGCACGCCGTCGACCGTCTCCCCATAGCGACCATAGGGGACACACTCGCCGCGCCCCACGGCGCCGCCTTCCTCCAGCGTGACGACCACCACTTCGGCGATGGTCTTCGAGCCTCGGGAGATGGTGAAGCTGCCCGCGATGGGCCAGCTCTCGTGCTTGACGGTGAGCTTGCGCATGCGCGGTCAGCCCTTCGCCGGGAAGCGGCGCACCAGCTCGTCGACCAGCGGGCCGACACCGGTGCGGATGGGGTCGACACAGGGCAGGCCGTACTCGCGGCCGGTCCGCTCCAGCAGCGCGAGGGCGTCCTTCTCCTCCAGGTGCTCGGTGTTGATGGCGAGCCCGGTGCATTGGATGCCCGGGTTCGTGAGCTGCCCCTCCAGCACCGTGCGGTCGATGACGGCCTGGATGGAGGGCAGGGCGTGCTGGACGCCGCGCATCTTCGTACGGGTGGGCTCGTGGCAGACGATGAAGGAGTCGGGCTGCGCACCGTGCAGCAGACCGAGCGTCACGCCCGCGAACGAGGGATGGAACAGCGAGCCCTGGCCTTCCACCAGGTCCCAATGGTCCGCGTCATTGGCGGGTGACAGCCATTCCGCCGCGCCCGCGACGAAGTCAGACACCACCGCGTCGATGGCCACACCCCGGCCGGAGATGAAGATGCCCGTCTGTCCCGTGGCGCGGAAGTCCGCCTTGAGTCCCCGCTCGCGCATCTCCTTCTCCAGCGCGAGCGCCGTGTACTTCTTGCCCACCGAGCAATCCGTGCCCACCGTCAGCAGGCGCAATCCCTGGCGCTTCGTGCCCTTGCCGGTGGCGAAGTCCATGTCGGGGATGCGCACGTCGTGCAGCTTGCGGCCATTGCGCGCGGCGGCCTCGGCGATGGCGGGGAAGGAGGCCAGGCGCTTGTGCAGCCCCGTGGCGACGTCCATTCCCGCGTCCAGGGCCTCCACCAGCTTGCTCACCCAGTGCTCGGGGAGCACTCCGCCCGCGTTGGCCACGCCGACGATGAGCGTCTGGGCGCCCCGGGCCCTGGCCTGGGCGATGTCCAGGTCCGTCAGGCCGCAGTCCGCCCCGCAGCCCGGCAGTCGGAGCTGGCCCACGCACCACTCGGGCCGCCAGTCGACGATGCCGTGGGCCGTCTTCGCCGCGAGCTGGTCGGGTACATCCCCCAGGAACAACAGGTAGGGCTTCTGGATCTCCACCAAGGTCCTCCCCGCGCCCCGGTCTGGGGCTGTGGCGAGGCTTTTCAGCACGCCCCCGACAGGCCCGCAAGGACATCGCTGAAGCCTGCTGGGAGGGGTTCTCCCAACCCCTTGGAACCACCCCACGCGTAGGCCCTCCGGGAGGCCCGAAAATGTCAGACCCGCCCCGTATTCTTCTCTCCGTCGCCGCACACGAGGGGAACGAAAAATGGCCGCGTCAGTGATTGATAATCGCGTCGAGATTGTCTTCAGCTTCGACACCACCGGCAGCATGTATCCGTGTCTCGCGCAGGTGCGAAAGAAGCTGCATGGCACCGTGTCCCGATTGATGAAGGAGATTCCGGGCATCCGCATCGGCGTCATCGCGCACGGCGACTACTGCGACGCGCGCTCGACGTACGTGACGAAGATTCTGGACCTCACGGACGATGCGAAGGCCGTGGTGCGGTTCGTGGACAAGGTGGGGCAGACGGGCGGCGGTGACGCGCCGGAGTGCTATGAGTTGGTGCTGCGCGAAGCGCAATCCCTGTCATGGACGGTGGGCTATACGCGGGCCTTCGTGCTGATTGGTGATGACGTGCCGCATGCGCCGTCGGACAACCCGAAGCGCCTGGACTGGCGCAAGGAAGTGGACGCGCTGGGTAGGATGGGCGTCCCGGTGTACGGGGTGCAGGCGCTGGCGCGGCGCCATGCGACGCCGTTCTACAAAGAGCTGGCGGAGAAGTCGGGCGGCTTCCATCTGAGCCTGGACCAGTTCGCGCACGTCACCGACATGCTGCTGGCCGTCTGTTACAAGCAGTCGTCCGACGCGCGGCTCCAGGCCTACGAGACGGAGGTCGCGAAGGAGGGGCGGATGAGCCGCGGGCTGAACGCCATGTTCAGCACCATGCTCCAGCGAAAGACGTCGTCGGATTACGCGGAGACGGACCTGCGCGCCGTTGCTCCCGGCCGGTTCCAGTCGCTGGAGGTGGACGATGACATGCCCATCAAGGCCTTCGTCCAGGAGAACGGGCTGGGCTTCAAGACGGGACGGGGCTTCTACGAGTTCACCAAGACGGAGACCATCCAGGGGCACAAGGAAGTGGTGCTGATGGACCGCAAGACGGGCGACTTCTACAGCGGCGAGCGGGCGCGGGAGATGCTCGGGCTGCCGCCGGGGGAGACGGTGCGCATCCGTCCCGCCAGCCTGGAGAAGTACGTCGTCTTCGTGCAGAGCACCTCGGCGAATCGCAAGCTCGTGAAGGGCTCGAAGTTCCTCTACGAGGTGGAGGACTGGGACGGGGCCAAGTCCCTCGCGGCCTGAGCGCTTCGGCGAAACGGGCCGAGGGCGAAGGAGACAACAGCGTCAACGGCCTGGGGTTCTCGTTGCGTGCGTGTCGACTGTTGGTCACGTGATGAACTCCATGAGCGGATGTTTCATGTGCCATGGAGCGCCCGACCCAAGGGTTGAAGAGGTGGCACCACGTCGTTACCTCGGACGACCGTGAGGTCCTGGGTCCCATGTCTGCTGCTGCTGTTGCTTTGCGTCAGCTGCGACGTCTTCGAGCTGCACCCCTATGAGATTCGAGGGGGCGTGCGGGACACGAATGCCCGGGCGCTCGAGCGGCTCCAGCGGAACGTCAGCGGCGGGTCCTTCCGCTTCGCGGTGCTGGGAGACATCGGCGTCTACCAGGACGATTCCGTCGACGCCGTGAAGGACCTGGCGCGGCGCGATGTCGACTTCGTCGTGCAGATGGGGGACCTGACGGAGTTCAGCTCCGCCCAGGAGTACGACTGGGTGGCGGGGCTGCTCGAGGACGCGTCAGTGCCCGCGCTGGCGGTCATCGGCAACCATGACCTGCTCGGCAAGGGGCGGGAGCTCTACCTCCACCGCTTCGGGCCGACGTTCCTGGCCTTCGAGCATGGGGGGAGCCGGTTCGTTCTCTTCGACTCCAACTCCCGCGAGTACGGGTTCCCGGGCAACGTGCCGGACCTGGAGCAACTGCGCTCGGCACTGGGCGAAGCGCCGGGTAGCGCGCACCTGTTCACCTTCTCGCATGTGCCACCTGGGCATGCGGACTTCGATGCATCGCTGACAGAGCCGCTGGAGCAGCTCCAGGCGGAGCACGGAGTCACGGTTTCCTTTCACGGCCACACCCACCGCTTCAGCACTGATGCGCGGCGGGGCGTGCGCTACTTCATCGCGGACTCGATAGAGCTTCACAGCTACCTGCTCGTCACCGTCGAGGGCGAGTCCGTGGCTGTGGAGCAGGTCTTCTTCTGATGGCGCGCACCTGGCTCGTGGGTGGACTGCTGGCGTCGATGCTGCTCGCGGCGCATCCCGTGCGCGCGGCGCCGAGGGAGGCGGGGGCGCCGTGGTACGTGCCGGACCACGCGGCGCTCCAGTTCGCCGGCTCGATTGGCATGTTGGCCGCGGGGCCAGGTTGGGCCTTCCTGGACGAGCAGTTGGAGCTGGAGGTGCTGGTGGGCTGGGCGCCTCGGGCGGTGGCGGGGGCGGACTTCGTCACCCTGACGCTCAAGGGCCAGTGGCATCCGTTCCACGTCACCCACCGCGAGTGGAGCTTTCGTCCGTTCACCGTGGGCGCGGCCTTCAGCTACACCTTTGGCGACGACTACTTCCTCACGCTGCCGGACCGCTATGTCTCCGGCTACTACTGGTTCAAGACGGCGCTGCGGCCCGCGCTGTTGCTGGGCGGGAGCGCGGGCCGGCCCGTGCCGTCGCTGGGCCTGAGGCACCTGGAGGGGTACTACGAACTGGTGGCGACGGACTACCGCATCGTCCAGTTCCTCCAGAACCCGAGCACCGTGAAGACGGGCCTGTTCACGCTCGCGCTCGGGGCGCGGGTCCGCTTCTGAAGCGCGCGGTGTGAAGCGGCGGCCCCCGTGGAGGCGGCCTTCAGCGCGGAGGCTGCGTCGCCGTGGCGGGAGGTGAGGGCGGCTCGGCCTCGGTCTGCGCGCCACCGCCCCGGAGTCGACGCAGGATGCGCGGGGCTTCTGCGGCGAAGCGCTCCTGGGCGTCCGGAAGGGGGCGGTCCCACAGGTCGCTGAGCTCCGTGCCGGGGAGTCCCGCGCCGAAGCGCACCTTCAAGTCCCGGCCGATGAGCGCATAGCGCGCCTCCCAGCCAATGGTGGTGAGCAGGTAGCGCCGAGGGTCTGGGCGGCTCATGGGAATCCCGTCACCGAGTTGCTCCGGTGAGTGGGTGTCACCCAGCAGGTCGAACAGGGTGGGCACCAGGTCGATGTGGCCGGTGACGGCCTCGACCTGCCCAGTCGGAAGCTTCTCGTCGAAGACGAGCATGGGGACATGGAGCTGCAGCTCGGTGACGTCGCTGGCGTGGCCGACCCGGCCGTGCTCGCGGAACTCCTCGCCATGGTCGCCAGTGAAGATGACCAGGGGACGCGTTCCGCGTGTGGCCTCCCACTGGCTCAAGAGCTCTTCCACCTTGGTGTCCACCTCGTAGGCGGAGTTCCAGGCGCGGGCCTTGAGGTGCTCGGCGGGGACTCGCGCGGTGGCCAGGCCTCCCTTGCCGTCCCAGGCGGGGGTGAACACCGCCGAGCGCGGCGGGTAGTCGTAGTCGAAGTGCGTGCCCGCGAAGAACACGAAGGTGAAGAGCGGCGTGTCCTTGGGCGTCGTGCGCGCCATGTCCAGCGCGTCCTTCACCATGGCGGTGTCTCGCAGGTGGCTGCGGCCCTCGTAGTCCGTGCGCAGGCCGCCATGCACGTCGCGGAACACGGTGTCCTTGAGGCCCATCCAGTCCACGGAGGACGCGGCGAAGAAGGCCTGGCGATAGCCATTCTCCCGGAGCGCCGGGAAGAGCAGGGGCGAGCGCCCGGCGCCGACCACCGCGTCGCGGCGCTGTGCTTCCAGTCCGAAGAAGAGGCTGAAGAGCGAGTAGTCCGTGGAGCTCGCCGCGCTGTGGTGATGGAGGAAGCGCGTGCCGTGCTCCGCCCTGCGCCAGAGGTGGGGCATGACGTCCGGGCGGAAGAAGTCGTCGCGCAGACTCTCCACGAGGATGAGGACGATGTCGGGCCGGCGCGTGAAGCGCACCGAGGCGGGGTCGATGGTCGACGCGGGGACGCCGGCCTCGGGGCTCACGCCCAGCCGCAGTCCAGACGCGGGGGGCCTGTCCGTCAGCCGCGTGAGCAGGGTGTTCATGCGCACGGGGGGTTGCAGGGGCAGGGTGGTGGCCGCGTGCAGCACGGCGCCACCATGGGCGAAGACGAGCCACGCGCTCGTCAGTCGCTCCACCGCGGTGACGAGGACGAGGATGGCGATGAGCCGGGCCACGTGGCGCGGACGGGGGACTCGCCGCAGGAAGTGGACGCCCGCCCAGACATCGAGCGCGAGGACGCCCAGTGTCGCCGCGCCCAGGAGCGCCAGCTCATGGGGAGCAAGCCCCGTCTCCGCGAGCGCGCGCGGCTGCATGGCCACCGCGAGCACCAGCCCGTTGATGTGGAAGCCCAGCGAGGACAGGACGAGCGCGTCCACGCCGAGCAGGGCCACGCCCAGCGCCACCATCACCGGCAGGGCCAGCGCATAGCGCCGCCCGAGCAGTATCAGGGGCAGCGTGGCCACGAAGGTGAGCAGCCCCAGGAACAGCGCCTGGACGATGCCGCCCACCAGCAGCACGGGACGCAAGGAGCTGGCCAGCCTCCCCACGGAGTCGAGCAGGGGGGCACCGAAGAAGAGCAGCGCGAGCAGCCCATGCAGCGTGCACCAGAGCAGCGCGGGGCCGAGCAAAGGCAGGGCGTCGGCCAACCGCGGGCGGAGCCTCTCGGCGGGAGTGACAGTGGCGGGAGGCATCCGAGACATCGCGCCTCCTGCTAGCCCGCCGCAGGCTGATGTTCAAGGAAGACAGGAACGCCCGGCCGCCTCCTCGCAGTGGATGCACGCCCACTCACGCGACGCGTCGGATAGAGCCTCACATGTCTCGTGTCCGATGGCTCGGCGGTGCCAGGATGGGAGCATGCCGCCACGCAAGCTCGTGCGACACCTCGTCTGGCTGGAGTCCTTCACCGCGGCGGTGGAGGCGGGCAGCATTGAATCGGCCGCCGAGCACCTGGGTGTGGCCCGCTCCGTGGTGAGCGAGCACATCCGCGCGCTGGAGATGGCGCTGGCGGAGGGCGCCACGCTGCTGGAGCGCGGACCCGGCCGACGCCTCCAGCTCACCGCGCGGGGCGAGCGCCTCTTCGCTGGCACCCAGACGCCCCTGCACCAGCTCGACATGAAGCGGCTGCGCGACCTGGCCAGCGCGGAGCCCGTGGTGCGCCTGGGCCTCAATCCCACCCTGTCCATCTCCTTGCTCGGGAAGGTCGCCCGCGACGCCGCCGCCACCGGTCTCAAGCTGGTGCTCAGCTTCGGCGGACCGCACGAATTGACGCGGCAGGTGCAGACGCGACAGCTGGACCTGGCACTGGACTTCACCCCGCTGCCGCCCCACGAAGGCGTGGAGTCGGAGTCCCTGCTGCGCATGTCGTTCGTCGTGCTCGCCGGCCCGGGTAACGCGCTGGCGAGCATGGCCTCGTCCCGGCGGACGCTGCACGTGAAGGACCTGGACGGACAGCCCTTCGTGGACTGGCTGCGAGACGACCCCTATGGCGGCGCCAACAGCGCGCGCTTCGCCGCCCATGGGGTCAAGGTGGCCGAGGTGGCCCGCGTCGAAAGCTTCCTTCTGCTCTACGAGCTGCTGCGCGCCTTCAGCGCCTGCGCGATTACGCCCGACCTGCGGCCGATGCACCCCTTCCCTCCAGACATGCACGCCTGGCCCCTCAAGGAGGACGAGCCCCAGGCCGTGGAAGTCGTGGCCCTCTGGCCCTCCGGCGCGCTCAGTCCCGGTGCCTCCACCGTCCTCGACGGACTGCGTCAGCGCGTATGAGTGCTCGTCGTTAAATCGACGAAGACGTCGAATTCTGCCGGTTTTCCGGAGCCTCCTGCGCCTGTATCTTCTCTGGGCTGAAAGTTTTCACCAGGAGTGCCCGGATATGACGCCAACGGAACTGACGATATCCCGCCTGCCCGCGCATCTGCGGCGCTACGTGGTGAGCCAGGACTACGACGCCTATACGCCGAGAGACCACGCCGTCTGGCGGCACATCCTGGGCAAGCTGCGCGGGCACCTCGGGGAGCGGGCGCACTCCGTCTATCTCGAGGGGTTGTCGGCGACGGGCATTAACCTGGAGTCCATCCCCAGCCTGGACGAGATGAACGAGCGGCTGTCGCGGCTGGGCTGGGCGTGTGTGGGCGTGCGCGGCTTCATTCCGCCGGCGGTTTTCACGGAGCTCCAGTCGATGGGAGTTCTGGCCATCGCCTCGGACATCCGCACGCACGAGCACATCGAGTACACGCCCGCGCCGGACATCGTCCATGAGAGCGCGGGGCACGCTCCCATCATCGCCAACCGGCGGTACGCGGAGTACCTGAAGGCGTGCGGCCTCGTGGGCTTCAAGTCCATCGCGAGCGTGGAGGACCAGGCCGTCTTCGAGGCCATCCGCAACCTGTCGGTGGTGAAGGAAGACCCGGACGCGAGCCCGGAAGAGGTCGCTCACTCGGAGGCGCGACTGGAGGCGGCGAGCGCCAGCCGTCGGTACGTGAGTGAGAGCACGCGGGCGACGCGGCTGTACTGGTGGACCGCGGAGTACGGCCTCGTCGGGGGCCTGGAGTCGCCGCGCATCTACGGCGCGGGGCTGCTGTCGAGCATTGGCGAGGCGGCACTCTGTCTGACGCCGGCCGTGCGGAAGCTGCCGCTCGGCGTGGCGTGCGCGGACATGGACTTCGATATCACCCGGATGCAGCCGCAGCTCTTCGTGGCGCGGGACTTCGAGCACCTGTTCGAGGTGCTGTCGGAGTTCGAGTCCACGCTGGCGTGGAAGCGCGGCGGCGACTTCGGGCTGGAGGTGGCCCGGCAGGCGCGCACGGTGAATCACCTGGTGCTGGCGGACGGCCGCGAGGTGACGGGGCGCGTCCTGGAAACGGTGGCCGCGCCCGCCGAGGTGGCCCCGGGACTCACCACCGCGCTGGTGCGGATGGAGGGTCCGGTCCTCACCTCGCGCGGTGGCAAGGGGGATGGGAGTCGGCCGTGGAACGGTCCGGCGCTGGTGGCCTTCGGTGCGGGCAGCCTCCCGGAGCGAGGAACGTTCAAGTTGTCACTGGCCAGCGGGCTGGAGCTGGAGGGCTTCGCGGCGGGCGGAGGCGAGGTGCTGGCGCTGCGGGCTCGGCTCGCGGGCCGCGCGCTGGACGTGCCCGCGGTGACGAAGCTCTTCGTCACCACGCACCTGCCCTCGGTGGCGGGTGGGCCGGCGGACCCGGAGACGTGGGACCGGTGGTTCGGCGAGCTGGGAGCGTTCGCGGAAGGTGACGGCGAGTCGAAGGCGCGCGAGCGCAAGGCGCTGGCCCTGCACCCGTCGCTCGCGGCGCTCTACCGGGAGGTTCGCGGTCTGCGCGACTCGGGGAAGGCGAAGCCGGAGCGTCTGGCGCAGATCGCCGCCGCCGCGACGGACTTCCAGGACGACTGGCTGCTGCGAGCCGAGGTCGACGAGCTGAAGGCCCGGGCCTGAGGTCGCATCCCGGGGAGTGAAACGTCCCGTCGAGCGCCGCGCCTCCCCGCGCGGCGGCTCCTCGCTTGCCGTCACCCATGAAAACGACGCGGGCCCGGCCACGTAGAAGTCACGTGGTCAGGCCCGTCGTTGACGTCAGTGCTCCCGCGTCATGCGCGGGGGACCGCCGCGCTCACTTCTCCTTGGAGGCAATCTTCCGCAGCGCCTTCTGGTCCCTCACGCAGAGGATGCGGCCGACATTGCCGAGCACGCCCTCGCGCTTCATCTCGTTGATGAGCGTGGACACGAACGAGCGCGACGCGCCCACCAGGTCCGCCAGGTCCTGCTGCGTGATTCCGCGCAGGTCCGTCTCACCGCCATGGGGGCAGCGCTCACCGTGCGCCTCCACCAGCGTCAGCAGGGTGTCCGCCAGCCGCGCGGGAACTTCCTTGAAGGTCAGCCCCAGCACGCGCTTGCGCAGGGCACGCACGCGCTCGGCGTAGGCGCGCACCACGTCCACCGCCAGCGCCGGCCGGGCCTCGAGCTGCGCGCGGAAGTCGCGGCCCTCGATGCTCCACACCTCGGCCTC
Source organism: Myxococcus sp. CA039A (assembly GCF_013336645.1). Taxonomy (NCBI): domain Bacteria; kingdom Pseudomonadati; phylum Myxococcota; class Myxococcia; order Myxococcales; family Myxococcaceae; genus Myxococcus; species Myxococcus sp. CA039A. The sequence goes on from NZ_JABUMQ010000248.1 coordinate 10,397, forward strand.
GCCCGCGGCGATGGCCATCTCTTCAATCGGCGTCCCCTCGGGGCGGAACAGCTCGCCGAACAAGTCGCCGGGGCGGAGGATGGACACCACCGAGCGGGTGCCATTCTTCCCGATGCGCATCAGCCGGACGCGGCCGGACTTGAGCAGATAGACGCGGTCCGTGTTGTCGCCAGGACGGTAGATGGTCGAGTTGTGCGGGAAGGACTCGACCTTGAAGTAGCCCTTGAAGTCGATGGCCTCCTGCCCCGGAACGAGCTTGTTCGCGGTGACCATCATCCCGGAGCTGGTTGCCTGGAGCGGCGCCACGACGTTGGAACCGATAGGGCCGAGGGGGCGATTGAAACCGTGCATGGCATTCACTCCGTGGAAAGCAATCGGGGGTAGGACCGGCCGCCTGCTTCAGCGGCAACGGGGCTTACCTTTTCCAAGGAACGTGCCACTGGGGAATGAAGTGCTCCGGAAGGAACACATCCAGGAATGCCGGGTACTTAGCGCTAGAGGTCCGTAGCACCCACCTGTCTGTGTCCGAAACCTGAAACAGAACGTTCAAACAGTCTGATCATGTTGAACGAAACGTTCAAAGGGTGGGGCCCTTTGTCGTGGCCCGGACAGTGTTCAGGGGTCGTCTTTCACGGTGAACCCGTGCCCTAGAGGGTTCTGTCCCTGTGAAAGATTGTACTTCTGCAGTTTGCGCTCGAGGGTGGGGCGACTGATTTTAAGAATCTGGCAGGTGCGACCCTTGTGCCCCTTTGTGACGGCCATGGCACGGGCGATGAGCATCCGTTCAGCTTCCTCGAGCGTGGGGATGAGGCTGGCGTCATCCACCGCGGGGGCGGTGAACATGAGGGTATTGCTGGCGACGCGGCCCGACTCCGGGGAGGGCGGGATGTCCAGCGTGGGCAGGTCATCCCCGCGCAACACATCGCCCGGCGCGAGCACCACGGCGCGGGTGAGCACGTTCTCCAACTCGCGCACGTTGCCCCGCCAGGGAAGGCGCGTCAGGCGCTCCATGACTTCGGTGGGCACGCGGGTGACGCGCTTGTGCACCTTCTCGTTGATGCGCTCGAGCAGGTGCTTGACGAGCAACTGGATGTCCTCGCGCCGCTCGCGCAGCGGGGGAATCAGGAGGGTAATCACCTTGAGGCGCTGGTAGAGGTCCTCGCGGAAGCGGAGGTTCTCCACCTCCTCGGCGAGGTTGCGGTGGGTGGCGGCGATGACGCGGGCGCGCAGCTTGATGCGCTTGACGCCGCCCACGCGCTCGAACTCGCGCTCCTGGAGCACGCGCAAGAGCTTGGCCTGGAGCATCATCGACATGTCGCCAATCTCGTCGAGGAAGACGGTGCCTTCCTCGGCCAGCTCGAACTTGCCGGGCTTGCCCGCCGTCGCGCCGGTGAAGGCGCCCTTCTCGTGGCCGAACAGCTCGCTCTCCAGCAGCGTGTCGACGATGGCCGAGCAGTTGATGCCGATGAAGGGCCGGGGCTCGTCGTACGAGTAGTTGTGGATGACGCGGGCGATGAGCTCCTTGCCGGTGCCGCTCTCGCCCGTAATCAGCACGGTGGCGTGGCTGCCCGTCACCTTGCCAATCTCCTTCACCAACTGCTGCATGGAGGGGCTGGTGCCGACGATGTCGCCCAGGCGCACCGCGGCGTTCTCCCGGTTCACCTCGTCCGCGCGGCGTGACAGCTGGCGGTACTCCAGCGCGCGCTCGACGACGAGGTCCAACGCGGCCGGGTCCGGGAAGGGCTTGTGGATGTAGTCGAAGGCCCCCGCCTTCATCGCCCGGATGGTGGTCTCCATGTCGTGGTAGGCGGTGACGAGGATGATGCGCGCGTCGCCGCACAGCCCCTTCATCTCCTCGATGATCTCCAGACCGGTGCGGTCCGGCAGCATCATGTCGAGGATGACCACGCTGGGCATGGAGTCCTGCGCCGCGCGCAGCCCCGCCGCGGCGCTGGTGGCGGTGGCCACCTGGTAGCGTGGCTGGCCGTCGTGTTCGATCTCCTCGAAGTGCATCTTCAACGTCTCGAGGAGAGACACGTCGTCATCGACGATGAGAAGGGTCTCCATCATGGCTTCCTTCTCAGGTGGCGAATGTGAGCGTGAAGACCATGCCGGGCTCGGCGCTGCCCTCGGCGGCGACGTCCCCTCCTTGTCCCATCATCACCCGGCGCAGCGCGGCGAGTGACAGTCCCGCGCCGCGCGCCAGCCTCGAGCCGAAGGGCTCGAAGAGGGTGCCGTTCTCCTCCGGAGGCAGGGCGGCGGCGGGGTCCTTGAGTACCATCAGCACGCGGCCCGGCGGGCCCCGGCGAAGGGCCACCTCCACCGGACTGTCCTCGGGTCGACCCATGGCCACGTTGAGCAGCACCTGGGCCAGCACGGGCCGCAGGCGGTTGGGGTCCACGCGCACGCGAGGCAGCTCCGCCTCCTCGTCCACGCGCACCTCGATGCGGCGCTCGGCCAGTTCGGGCGCCACCATGCCCGTGGCCTCTTGAATCACCGAGCGCAGCACGTGCGCGTCCAGGTTGGGCGTGGTGTCGCGGCCATACTCGGACAGGAGCCAGAGCATGCGCTCCATGGTGCGAATCTCGCGGTTGGCGATGGTCAGCCGCCGCCTGTCCCGGTCCGACAGGCCCGTGTTCCGGGCCAGCGTCTGCACCGCCATCTTCACGGAGGACAGGGGGTTGCGAATCTCGTGGCTGAGGGAGCTCGACAGTCGGGAGATCTGCACCGGCGGGGCGCCTTCCAACAGGACGTTGAGGTCCTGGGCGCACGCTCCGGCCTCGCCCTCGTCCAGGCCGAGCGTCAGCCGCAGGGGCGTGGCGTCCTCGTTCCCCAGCGCCGAGGAGATGAACTCCACGGCGCGGCGGTCTTCGCGGGCCCGTGCGTCCAGCTCGCGGGCGCGCTCGGCGGAGACACCGAGGACTTGGTGGAGAGGACGGTCGAGCAGCTCCTCGACGGGGCGGCGGAGCACGGCGGCGCAGTCACCCTGCGCGCGGGTCACCCGCAGGCCTGGAGACCAGGCGAGCAATGCGGCTTGCAGGAGGTGGGCGTTCATTGGTGGGTCCCGAACATAACGAGTAAGGTTCCGCGCTGTCCCCTTATGTCCCTCATCGCGCGTTTCCCGAAGAACCTTGTGTCGGCCCTCCTCTTCCTTTCAGGAGGTACGGCGCTGGTCTACGAGTTGGTCTGGTCCAAGTATCTCGGGAACGTCCTGGGCAACAGTGGGCAGGCGCACGCGGTGGTGCTCGCCACCTTCATGGGCGGCCTGGCGCTCGGTGCATCTGTCTTCGGGAGGACAGCGGACCGGGTGAAGAGCCCGCTGGCCTTGTACGGAGTGCTCGAGTTGGGCGTGGCGCTGTACGCGCTGGCCTTCCCGTACGTGCTGGATGCCCTGGGTGCCCTGTGGCTGGCCGTCGCGCCCGGCGTGCCGGATGGGTGGCGGGTGGGGCCCCGGCTGCTGGTGGCGGCGGTGTCGCTGGTGGTTCCCACGCTGCTGATGGGCGGCACGTTGCCGGCGCTGGTGCGGCACTTCGCGGACAGCCTCTCCGGGGTGCAGCGGGAGCTGGCGCGGCTGTACGCCGTCAACAGCCTGGGCGCGGCGCTGGGCGTCTTCATCGCGGGCACGAAGCTGGTGCCGGTGCTGGGCCTGTCCGCTTCCGCGAAGCTGGCCGCGGGGCTCAACCTGCTCCTGGCCGTCGCGGCGCTGCTGCTCGCGCGCAGGCATCCTCCCGCCCTGGCGCCGGGACAGGCCGCGCCGGTGTCCGAGAGCACGGCGAACCTGGCCTATCCCCGCGTGGCGGTGCGAGCGGCGCTGGTGGGCGTGGCGCTGTCGGGCTTCACGTCCATGCTGTACCAGGTGACGTGGATCCGGCTCTTGTCCATCGTCCTGGGCGCGTCCACGTACGCCTTCACGCTCATCCTCACCGCGTTCATCCTGGGCATCGGCCTGGGCAGCTTCTGGCTGATGACGCGCGCTCAGAAGTCGGACCCGCTGAAGCTGTACGGGCAGATGCAGGTGGCGCTGGTGGCCAGCCTCTGCGTGGCCCTGCCGCTCTACGTGCGGCTGCCGCACCTGTTCCGCTCGGCGCAGTGGATGATGACGCGCTCGGTGGACACCTGGCCATTGTTCCAGTTGTTGACGTTTGGCTTCTGCTGCCTCGTCCTGCTGGTGCCCACGTTCTTCATGGGCGCGGCCTTCCCGGCGGCGGCGCGCGTGGCCACGGCGAAGGTGTCCGAGGTCGGCCGTGAGCTGGGCGGCGTGTACCTGTGGAATACGGTGGGCACGATTACGGGCTCCGCGCTGGGCGGCCTGGTGCTGATGCCGTGGTGGGGCATGGAGGGCAACTTCGTGGCGGGCGTGGTGGCGAACCTCGCCGCCGCCGCGCTGGCCTTCCACGCGCTGCCGGGCCGTCCCTCAAGCCCCGTGCGCGCGCTGTGGCCGGTGGGCGCCGTGGCCCTGCTGGCGGCGGTGGTGCTGGGCGGCATGAGCGGCTGGTCCGTCCGACTGTCGGGCATCGCCTCCATCCGCTCCCACCAGAAGCCCCCGGAGAGCTACGCGAAGCTGGTGGAGGAGACGGAGAAGAACATCCACCCCATCTTCTACCGCGACGACACCTTCGCCACGGTGATGGTGGCCGACTACCCGCAGGACCACCTGCGCTTCATGAAGCTCAACGGCAAGATTGACGCCTCCAACGGCAGCGACGTGGAGACGCAGGTGATTGCCGGACACCTGGGCGCGCTGCTGCACCCGCGCGAGCCCAAGAACGTGCTCCTCGTGGGCGCGGGGGCGGCGATTACCGCGGGCAGCGTGCTGGCGCATCCGGTGGAGCGGCTGGACATGGTGGAGATCGCCCCGGCGGTCATCGACGCCGCGCGCCTGTTCAAGGAGGACAACCGCAACGCGGTGGATGACCCCCGCACGCGCGTCCACATCGACGACGCGAAGACGTTCATGGCGCTGGCCGAGCGCAAGTACGACCTGGTGGTGAGCGTGCCCTCCAACCCGTGGGTGGCGGGCGTGTCTGGCCTCTTCACGCGGGACTTCTTCCAGACGGTGGACCGCCACCTCGCGGATGACGGCGTGCTGGTGCAGTGGATTCACACCTACGAGAGCAACGACGAACTCATCCGGCTGGTGGTCCGCACGCTGCGCGACACCTTCCCGCATGCCACGACGTGGCTGGGGCCGCATGACCTGGTGCTCGTGGCCAGCCGCAAGCCGCTGGCTTTCGACGCGGAGCGCCTGGCCCAGCGGATGGCGGTGCCGGAGGTTCGCGCGGACATGGGGCGCGTGGGACTGACGGACGTCTTCGCGCTCCTGTCCAAGCAGGTGCACAGCGAGGACGGGCAGCTGGCCTTCGCGGGCCCGGGCCCCATCAACACGGATGACCACAACCTGCTGGAGTACGCCTCGCCCATCGCCTTCTTCGTCGCGAACATCGACGTGCGCGTGAAGGACGAGCGCCGCTCTCCCGAAGGCGGCTCGCGCCTGTTCCTGGAGGACTACCTGCGCCAGCACCCGCCCACGGCCGAGGAGGCCGCGCGGCTGTACCGCAACATGGAGCGCTACCACGCGGCGAATGATCCACTGGTGCGCGGCGTGGCCACGCTGTGGCGCTCGGTGGCCCCCGACAGCCGCGAGGCGACGGTGGCGCTGGGCAAGGCCGCCCTGGCCCAGAAGGATTTGACGCTGGCTGCTTCCCTCCTGGAGCCGGAGGTGGCGAAGGGCGGGCGCGAGCCGGAGCTGGTCGCCGCCTACCTGAAGCTCGTCGCCGAGCGGGCCTGGGCGACCCGGACGGTGTGGACCCCCGTGGACGCGGCCCCCGCGCTGGCGCTGGGCCGGCAGGTGGCCTCCGAGTTCCCCGCTGACGCGGAGCTCGCACGCGCCGTGCGAAACCTGTGCGATGCTCTCCCCGCCTCGGCGTGCGCCCCCTCGAAGACGCCCGTCGCAGCCCCGGTTGGCCCCTGAGCGGCCTTCCAGTCTCTGAGAAAAAGAGCTATCCGCCGGGAATTACAGGGGATTGGCCCCATCCTCCCGATGACGGATGGAGGTGCAGGTGGGATCTCCCGTACTGTGCTTTTCAACCCCGAGTAACAGGGTGTCTTTCCCGTTCTGAACCCCAGGAGACTTCCCATGAAGGCGATCTCGAAGAAGAACCAGCTCCGCAAGGCTCGTGGTCAGGGCATGACCGAGTACATCATCATCGTTGCCCTCATCGCGATCGCCGCCATCGGCGTTGTGACGCTGTTCGGCGACAACATTCGCAAGCTGTTCGGCGCCTCCGCGGCGGCCCTGGCGGGTAACTCCAACGTCGCCAACGACGGCCAGAGCTCCAACGTCGCCCTGAACAAGAAGACCATGAAGAGCTTCGGCGAGAACAACGCCTACTAAGCTTTCATGTCTTGGATGCGTCGCCTCACGGCGGTGCCTCTACTCACGTGGCGGGTGTCCTCTTCATCGAGGGCCCCGCCATGTTTCTTTGTGCGCTCGTGCTCGGCGGCAGGGCAGGTGGCCGGGGCGCGGCGCGAAGTCCAGGATGCCCCCGTGACCGAGCCCACCTCCGCGGACCTCTTGCTGCTGCGTCGCCGGGTGGTGCTGTACCGGGTGCTGTCGCTGGTGCTGACGGTGTCCTTGCTGGGCGTGTTGTTCGCCGTGAAGCGGGCGATGACGGTGCCCGAGGACCCGGAGGTCGAGGTCTTCGACGTGCCCGCCGTCTTCGAGTCGCTGGCGAAGAAGAACCCCGACGCGGCGGACATCTCCGACACCTTCTTCTTCTCGGACAGCGCCACGGTGCATCTGCACGTCATGGGGCGCGGGCAGGCGTGTCCGCTGCACATCCACCGCCGGACGCATGAGGCCACCGTCATCGTCGCGGGGCAGGCGGAGGTGCATCAAATCTGGGGGCGGGAGG